>NZ_JAMPLL010000010.1:0-174018 GCF_039962495.1 Leptolyngbya sp. AS-A5
CAATTGCTTTGTCAACATTCTCGGCGGCTTGATTGCCTACTGCCATCAACCGAAGAAACCGTCCATTGCGCTCGACCACAATCTGCTGCTCCCGGCTTAACCCGAACTCAGGTTAAAAACGGTTCCTTCACTGTAGAGGCAGATGCCTGATATTGCCGTCGTGCTTCGTACAGCATTAATGCAGTCGCGATCGCTACATTTAACGATTCCACCCCTGCTACTAATGGAATTGTCACCTGAACCTCTGCCAATTCCAGCAATTCAGCTGATAGCCCTACGCCTTCATTTCCCATCAAAATCACGCTAGGTCGAGAAAAGTCAATTTCCCAATAAGTCCGGGTCGCCGTGGGAACGGTTGCGATGATTTGCATTCCTTGAGATTTGGCCGTCGCTAAATCCGCCTTTAAGTCCGAGCGAATCGACATCGGTAAGCGAAACCATTGTCCGGCAGACGATCGTAAAACTTTCGGGTTTTCAATATCAGCGCAGTCTTCACTCAGCCAAAGTCCTTCCACTCCTGCGGCGGCGGCAGTGCGAATAATCGTGCCTAGATTGCCGGGGTCTTGAATTGTTTCGAGAACTAGACCCAATTGAGAAAATTCGACGGGACGAGTGTGAAAGCGATCAACGGTTGCTACAACTCCATCAGGTTCTACGGTGGTGGCGGTCACTTTGATCACTTCCGGGGTAACGAGCTCAAGCCGCTGCGATCGTCGTTGCAGGTATGCAAACAAATCCGGATGCTGGTGCTGCCAGGTTTCGGTACAGCAGACGGTGAGAAAAAATAAGCCGATCGCGCTTGCTTCCTCGATCAGATGCGTTCCTTCAAGTAAAACGACTTGTTGTTCTCGCCGTTCTTTAGCGCGATGCAGCTTTCGTAATTGTTTGATCAGTGGATTTTGCAGACTGGTAATCATCTTCTCTTCCGACACTAAAGGAATTTTAGTGCGTCGCTGAATTCCTGGTACACTCAAAAAACTCAATTTGGGCTGCTGTCATGCTGAGAAAACTTTGGCGATCGCTGATCCTCTGCGTTCTGTGTTTTTCTGTCGTGATCGGCTGTACTCGGTCTACGCCTGAACCGATGGCGAAGAATGATGGGCGAATTACGATCGGGACGACTGCCAGTATCAGCACCCTTGATCCGGCAGATGCGTATAGTATTTTTGCCGGAAATCTCCTGTATAACTTAGGCGATCGACTTTATCGCTATAAACCGGGTACGAGTGAGTTAGAGCCGCAGTTAGCGACAGCATTACCGAAAGTGAGTGCGGATCAGTTGACGTATACGATTCCGTTGCGGCGTGGGATTGTATTTCATGATGGTGAGCCATTTAACGCAAAAGCAATGGAGTTTTCATTGCGGCGCTTTATTCAAAATGGGGGTTCGCCTGCATTTTTGCTAGCTGATGCCGTGGATTCGATTTCGGCACAGGGTGAAGATCAGTTAAGCATTAAGTTGAAAAAGCCGTTTGCTGGATTTCCTGCTCTGCTTGCATTTTCAGGTGCGTGTGCGGTTTCTCCCAAAGCCTACAAAATCGAGAAAGGATCGTTTAATTCTGAAAGTTTTGTGGGAACTGGAGCCTACAAATTAGCGAAGTTTGGGACTGATTCGATCGTCCTCGATGCGTTCGAGCAATATTGGGGCGATAAACCTGCAAATCGGGGTGTAAACGTTCAGTTTTTCTCAAGTCCAGCGAACTTATTTAATGCGTTTCGGACAGGCGCGATCGATGTTGCTTACCAGGGACTTGCACTCGAACAGATTCGCAATCTCAAAGAGAACGCCAGCGACAATACCTGGAAGATGGTCGAGCGATCAGGAAGTGGAATCGATTATCTCACCTTGAATATGAAATCTCCGCCGCTCGATCGTCTAGAAGTGCGACAAGCGATCGCCGCTATCATGGATCGTCCGATTTTAGGGAGCCGAATTTTCCAAGGACAAGTTGAGCCTTTATATAGTTTGATTCCGAGCAGCTTGCGGGAACAGAAGCCTGTGTTTAAGGAATATGGCGATCGCAACATTGAGAAAGCACGAAATTTACTTACAAAAGCAGGTTATTCAGAATCGAATCCGCTTAAGGTTGAATTTTGGTATCGATCGAACATCTCAAACGATCAGCTTGCAGCCGTGACCTTAAAGGCAGTGGTGCAAAAATATCTCGGTAATTTGATGCAGCTTCAACTCAACAGTGTTGAATCCGTCACCGCTTACAGAAATCTCGACAAAGGCGCATATCCGATCTTTTTGCTGGACTGGACACCTGATTTTCTGGATGCAGATAACTATATTCAGCCGTTTATGGAATGTGCAAAAGGCTCACCGAGTCAGGGCTGTGAAGAGGGATCGAGCGCGTTGCAGGGATCGTATTATTACAGCGATCGAGTAAATCAATTGATTGGTCAAAGCCGCAAAGAACGCAATCCAGAAGCGCGTCGGCAGATGTTTGAACAACTGCAAGATGCACTGGCAAAAGATGTTCCCTTCATTCCACTTTGGCAAAACAAAGATGTCTTATTTGTGCAGAAAAATATTCAAGATGCAACGCTAGAAGTGACTCAGAAAGTTCCGTTTGGAACGATGAAAAAGGCTTAGTTCGATGAGTTTTTCCGATTCGAGCCGAGTTGCCCCCTAAATCCCCCATTCCTACCCTGTACACACAAAATCGTTTGTCGCTCCGTTTTAGTCAGCTTGTGCCCCCTAAATTCCCCATGGCTGAGGAACTTAAAGACAAGAGATTTCCTAGAATTAAGAGATTTTTTATCCTTCAAAGTCCCCCACACGTGGGGGATTTAGGGGGCAAGAAGCCGATAAAAACGAAGCAAGCGCTCCGTCGAATTCACATTAAATCTACATCTGAGACAGCACAGCCTGAATTACATCCGGTTCAACTTGATCCGTCACAATCACCGTTCCGATTTGTCGCGGTAAAACAAAGCGGACTTTTCCATCTTTGACTTTCTTATCAGCTTGCAGCGTTGGCAGAATCTTCGACCGATCGCACTCCTCCGGAATTCGAGTTGGTAAACCCGCTTTTTCAATCAGAACCTTTTGACGATCGCACTCTCCTCGCTCCCAGAGTCCCATTTCAACCGCAATCAATCCCGCCGCCATCATGCCAATCGCAACGCCTTCTCCGTGATTGACCACGCGATAATTCGTTAAGCTTTCGATCGCGTGTCCGATCGTGTGTCCGTAATTAAGAATTTCTCGTAATCCCGATTCTTTCTCGTCTTTGCTGACGACGTGCGCCTTCGCTTGCGCCGATCGTACCAACATTTCATACACCAAATCATCTCCGACAGCGCGAATCTGATCTAATCGCTTCGCTTGCTCTAGTTTCTCAAATAGCTCCGCGTCCCAGATGATCCCGTATTTGATCACTTCGGCGATCGCGGCGCGGAACTCCCGCGAAGGCAGCGTTTTCAAAACTTGCGGATCGATCAAAACCAATCGGGGTTGATGAAAGGCTCCAATCAAATTTTTCCCGTTCGGGTGATTCACTCCAGTTTTGCCACCGATCGCGGCATCCACCATCGCCAAGAGCGTCGTTGGCACCTGAACCACGTTAATTCCCCGGAGCCAAGTTGCCGCAGCAAACCCCGTCATATCTCCGATCACGCCGCCGCCTAACGCGACCATCACCGACGATCGTTCTAACCGATTCTCTAACGCTGCATCATAAATCTTTTGCAGCGTTGCCGGGGTTTTGTATCGCTCCCCCGCCGGCAAAATGCACGAACTCACCGTAAAGCCTGCTTGCGTCAGCACATCGATCACCGTTTGCCCATAATGCTTAAAAATCACTGGATTCGAGACAATTAGCGCTTTTTTGCCGAGCTTGGTCAAAGTTTGCATCCGATCGCCAATTTCGTTAATCGACGAGATCGCGATGTCGTAAGAGTTTTGGGGTAGCGTAACGGGAATAACAGACGGCATGAGTCGCTCTCAAAAACAGCGTTTGGAGTGATTTTATCAAGCGATCGAGCCGCATGAAGCGATCAAACGCCCTCCGTTTTTTTGTATAGTTTTGTTAGAGAGGTTAGGAGACACAATTTATGTCCGCAGTCATTGCTTATTTCTTGATTGTCGGTGGCGCGATCGCGCTTGCTTATGGTCTGTTCTTTACTTTCCGCGCAATCAAGCTGATCTAGGTTTCTTTGGGGCGATACAAGTTGTACAGCCCCAAATTCATTCCTCTAAACTTTTGGCACAACTTTTAAGCTTTTGGCACAACTTTCAGGATGATTGGTGCATCGGGTACATCCATCGTAATGCGACTTGGGGTCGCAAACGTGGCAGTTGCATTCGGCGATCGATTCGGTAAAAAGGTTGCAGCTTCCTGGGTTGGCGATAGCAAATTCACGGTGACTCGCTGAGTTTTTAGCGTCTCGGTACTTTCAGAATTCAGCCACATCACCAGATAAAACTCCCCATTGCTCTTTTGTAAAAGCGTGTGGCGCAAGTCTTTCACATTTCCACTGAAATAATAGGAAAGCCCTCCGCTTGCTGTACTTCCAGGCGTGTCCTTTAGAATGCGAATCAGATTTCGCAGCGCATAAAACGCAGGTTTCGGGGTTCCATCGGCACGAATAATGCCAAAGTTGTTTTCAGCATCTGGTAAGGGTCGCTGATCCATGAATTCGTAGAGATATGTCCGATTCACACCGCGATTGAAAAACTCCAAGAACGTTCGCGGAATGTACTTCGCTGACACTTGCTCAGTCACCGCTTTGTGACCCGTTTCACGATCGTTCACTGCATTGTGATATCCCGTTTCCGTCGCGATAATCGGTTGATTGCCAGAATACTCTCTGGTCAACGGGAGCCAGCGACGATCGAAATCAAATCCCGGAATTCGTCCGCCTGAATAGCTGTGCATATTACCGAAATCGCTAAATTCAGCCAATGATCCCACTCGTTGCCCGTTCTCTGGTTGCGCCATCGATGGAACGAGTACCGGAAGATGAGCGGTCGCCGGATCGCTTTTTACCGCACGATACAAATCTGCTTGATACTCCCGCAGCCCATCCGGGAAAGGCTTGCCTTCATAGCGCATCGTTTCAGCACTAGCGTCCCACTCGTTTGGGCCTTCGACAGCCGCAATTCCTGGTAATGCCTGTTTGATTTGCTGTACAACGTTGTCAGGTGTACCGCCGAGTCGCGGATCGACAATCAACGTAGACTTAATTCCAAACGTTGCCAGTCGTCGCAGCTTGGTGAACACTTCTGGCTTGTTTCCACCATCGCGAATATGGCGAATGCCCAATTCTCGTAAACGCGGCTCGAAGACATCGGCGTAACGGTCATGATAACTAATCCCCGTATAGCGCAGATTCACGTTCATGCCGATCGAGTCAATAAACGTATCTGCTGGTCTTGCCCGTTCTCGAATCGTGTTGGCGCTCGCAGTCGTCATGACATAGCTTGTGTCTACAGGTTGACCAGAGAACACTTGCAGCAGATAAGTTCCAGCACTCAGAACAGCAGCGATCGATTCGATCATGGTTCCATCATTGGCAGAGGTGCTAATAATATCGCCCTGCTCATTGAGCAGTTTCAGATCTACGTTAGCAGCTAGGTTTCCAATGCTGATGTTAATCGGTGTGGGTTCAGTGAGGGTAAACCGATAAAAGTCAGCCGGGTGATCGGGACTCAAAGCGCCATTAATCGGAGTGAAGTCATCGAGATTGATGTCTTGTGGATCGCTCAATAAGGCTGCACCCGGATTGGTATTCGTGCTGATCAGGGGCGATCGTAGCTGACTTTGTGGGATCACTTCCTCGGTTTGACTCGGACTTGACCACTGGAGTTTAACCGACGCATCTCCCCCGAATTCTGCATATTCGACTCGGATGCTGTAATTTTGCCCCGCATCGAGAGCGATGATTGAATTGCGTTCGGTCGGGTTGTACCAGCGATCGATCAGCAGTTGATCATTGATCCAAACCCGAATCATATCGTCTGCATCTGCCGAAAAGGTATAAGGCTCGGAATACAGTGGGGTAACTTCCCCTGTCCAGCGCACCGAAAAATCATCCGCATTCACCGCCGAATTTGGGCTACTCCTGCCCCAGTTGAAATCGATCGTCGGATCAGTGCGAGTGATCGATCTCTGCTCTAGATGGGTGTCATTGAAGTATTCCGCCTTGAGTCCCATCGCACCATAGGTGGTAGAACTCGAAGATGCCACCACATTCATCGATGGAAACAACGCATCAGGATTTGGATCACTCATAAGCGCGGCGGTTGGATTTGCAGACAGGCTAAAGCTGCCAATATCCCGATTGAGATTGGGAGATGGGTCTAACACCATTATGAATTCCTGTGTAATTGAGAGCGAACTGAGCGCAAGCTTTACCGGGATCTTTAAACCTGTAATCAGGCACAGTCAGAAGCAAGCCTGAGTGACAGCCTTGGAACACATCTGGCGATCAGCCAGGACATTTATGTGGAAACTCAGTTGAGGTAACAAAACGAACTTAAACAATCAGATCATTTCGCTTCACACATTAGAAGAAGTACAAAGTTGAAGTGCCTAGTGCAAAAGAGTAAGCAAGCAACTTAAGTGGTGAAGCTGTAATAGTTCTGATTGAAACTTCTCCGTATCCTAGACCAGCTAATTTTACGCGTATGACTATTTTTACTTTCTAGCAAAACGCAGATTAACGTTGAACTTAACGGATGCAAATCTTGGTAGAGCGCAACTCCTAGACTTTTCTGAACTCAATGTCAAACCTGGCTAAGTCTTCCCCGATCGCCGATGAATCTAACTTGGGTGAGATGATCATTTCTGCTGACGCTCTACCCAACCGCGCCTAAGTTTTTGCACAAAGTCTAAAAAATGTAACGGTTCGCAACGTATAATTGGGAGCGAATTGTCGATCACAAGTTAGGTGAACAGACTACATGCGAGTAGCGATCGCCGGGGGCGGCTTAGCAGGATTATCCTGTGCGAAATATTTAGTGGATGCTGGACACACGCCGATCGTGCTGGAAAGTAGCGATGTCTTGGGTGGTCTAGTCGCAGCGTGGAAAGATGAAGACGGCGATTGGTACGAAACCGGACTTCATGCTTTCTTTGGGGCTTACCCAAACATGCTGCAACTAATGGGAGAACTGAATATTCTCGATCGACTTCAGTGGAAAGAACACGCGCTGATTTTCAACCAGCCGGAAAAGCCAGAGACTTACTCCTACTTCAAAGTTCCAGATATCCCGGCTCCGTTTAACGTCATCATGTCGATTCTGAACAATAACGATATGTTGACCTGGGAGCAAAAGCTCCGATTTGCGCTCGGACTTTGGCCCGGTGTGCTCAGGGGTCAAAAGTATGTCGAAGACATGGACAAATACAGCCTACTCGAATGGCTGCGGCGACAAGGCATCGGTGAGCGCGTTAGTTCTGATATTTTTATTGCTGCCTCGAAAGCGCTGACGTTTATTAACCCTGACGAAGTTTCAGCGACGATTATTCTGACGGCGCTGAACAAATTCTTGCAAGAGCGCTACGGCTCGAAAATTGCTTTTCTCGACGGATCACCCACGGAAAGATTGTGTCAGCCGATCGTGGATCACATCGTTGCTAACGGTGGGGAAGTTCACCTGAAAAAACCGCTCAAGCAAATATTGTTAAACGATGACAATACGGTAAACGGCTTCCTGATTCGCGGACTGGATGGTGCGTCCGATGAAGTGATTACCGCCGATCGCTATGTTTCGGCAATGTCGGTCGATGTGATGAAGGTCTTGATGCCAGAACCTTGGAAAGCGGTGCCCTTCTTCCAAAAGCTCGAAGGGTTAGAAGGCGTTCCTGTGATCAATCTGCACTTGTGGTTCGATCGCAAACTCACCGACATCGATCAGCTTTTATTTTCGCGATCGGACTTGCTGAGCGTGTATGCCGACATGAGCATTACCTGCAAAGCCTATGAAGATCCCGATCGCTCGATGCTGGAATTTGTTCTGGCTCCCGCAAAAGATTGGATCGACAAATCCGACGAAGAAATCATCGCAGCCACAATGAAGGAGCTAGAGCGGTTATTCCCGCAGCACCTAACCGGAGATGATCCTGCCAAGCTGCGGAAATACAAAGTCGTGAAAACGCCGCGATCGGTCTACACCGCTTCACCGGGGCGACAGGCTTATCGACCAGAGCAAATGACTCCGATTGAAAACTTCTATCTTTCGGGGAGCTACACGATGCAACAGTATCTGGGGAGTATGGAAGGTGCCGTCCTTTCTGGTAAGCTGACAGCGCAGGCAATTACGAACGCGCCTGTCTCTACCCCGACTGAGCCGAAACGCTTAGTCACCAGTAGCAATTAGCGCTTTGTCAACCCTTCCATTTGTCCTAACGAATGCTGCAATTGCCCGAACAACCCTCCTCCTATGTACGATCGCTGGCTTCTGTCGATGAGGCTTACGAACAGTGCCGCCAATTGATGGAACACTTCACCAAGTCTTTCTACTTGGCGACCTTGTTATTTCCGACTGAAAAACGACGTGCGATCTGGGCAATTTATGTCTGGTGTCGTCGCACCGATGAGTTAGTCGATGGCTTCAACGGCAAGTCCGCCACGATGGACACCCTGGACGAGTGGGAAACACGACTCGAAAAAATCTTTGCGGGCTACCCGGAAGATGATTTTGATGTGGCACTGGTAGACACGGTGGAGCGATTCCCGATCGAGATTCAGCCGTTCCGCGACATGATCGCGGGACAACGGATGGATCTCTATCGCAGTCGCTATGAGACGTTTGACGATCTTTATCTCTATTGCTATCGAGTGGCGAGTACCGTTGGGCTAATGTCTACTTCAGTGATGGGACTCGCCGAACCGGATACTTCTGCACCCTGGTATTGCCCAGAGCCGGGATATTCACCGCTTGATGATGCGATCGCGCTCGGTGTGGCAAAACAGTTGACGAATATTCTGCGCGATGTGGGTGAAGATGCGCGGCGGGGTCGAATTTATTTGCCGCTTGAGGACTTGCGGCGCTTTGGGTATGGCGAAGATGATTTGTTCAAAGGCGTGAACGACGATCGCTGGAAAGCGCTGATGCAGTTTCAGATTGAGCGTGCGCGGCAGTTTTACACGCAAGCAGAGCGGGGAATCGCCACGCTGAATGAAGATGCGCGTTGGCCTGTATGGTCGGCATTGATGCTGTATAGCCGGATTTTGAATGCGATCGAGAACAACAACTACGACAACTTCAATCGTCGGGCATATGTGCCGGGAATGCGGAAGTTGTCACTGCTGCCGATTTCTTGGCTGAGAGCGAAGGTACTATAACGATCGCGATCGCACAATTAACGAGGTGCGATCGCTGGCATGAACTTGAGTTTTTCCCAAAATTGAAGAATTCCGGGCTTGCCATAACCTTTTCCAAAGGGAACAAGAGTTTTAGAGCTAGCGATCGCCTTCAGATAGTTTGAGGTTCTCAACGATCGTCTTTAAGTGAGGCTCAAACTGCTCTAAGCTGCTCAGCTCTTTGAACACACTGCCCACTGCCGCTGGGTCGTATCCCGTGACGATGGTGTTCAAATTGCTATCAAACGCCATGTAACTGACATACTTTTCTCGAACCTTTCCAGACTGATCGATTCCCTTAAAGCCATACCTTAATCCGGGTAGAGCACCGACTTTAACTTCTTCGGGGGATTGTACCTGAACTTTGTAAGCTTTGCCGTAAGTTGAAGTTCGATCGGCTTGAATGGTTTTGTAGTAATCTGCGATTACAGCTTTCAATGCTGTTAGTACCTTTGCTTTATCATTCGAATTACTGTAAGTAAACAGTCCTGGAACTAAGCCAAGCTTGTCAAATTGAGCCTGCAAGATCGGGGACTTGTCGTATGTCCAGCGCTGAAGTTCGACGCTGCCCAGATACACTTGATTGCGATAGGCGCACAAAAAGGGAGCTTCACGATCGCATGGGCGAACCTGCCATCCTGCAGGCGCAGACGTTTTACCAAGTAGAGAGATCCAGGCATTGTTTAATGCTTTCTGTGTGTCATAAAGCGGTGTTCCGTCCGTTGCTAACACGACATAGCGGTACTGGCGAAATGCAGTAGCTAGGTAAGGCTTGAGTTGGTTGAGATCATCAGCATTGCGAACAGCCACTTCAAAGTAGCCCCCTTCAGGAACCCAAGCAATCCACCAGCCTTGATTTGCCCTAGCGTAGCCTACAGTTTCCCAGAACTTAAACCTCGCTCTGCGTTCGTCTTCAGGATGGATACTTTGGTTGACTTTACGCCAGCGGGGTTGCCCTGGGTTCCGTAAGGCATCACGCAGCATTGGTAAAGGCATCTGTACGGGGGGACGATTGAGATACCAGCTATAGCGATCGCGCTCTGTCATTAAATGAGTTCGAGTACAGCCATCATATTGAGCCGAGACTAATCGCCCATCGGCTGTGTAAACTTCATAGGTCGAGCCTTCTAACTGTAAGGTGTTGAGAATTTGTCGTTTTTCGAGTCCAGTTAAACGATCGAAAGCCGGAGTCAGCGTAATGCGGCGCTCTGCGATCGTCTCTAACATCTTTTTCCCAAAGAACTGATTGGGATCATTTTTAAGTTGATTGGCGCGTTGTCTAACTTCAAGGTTGACTTGTTCGGGTGGGCGACCGTAGCCAGCACAGTTTGCAAGAGCAGGTTTTGAAGCTGTAGTGAGGCTTGCAAGTAAGAGAATCGGAAATAAAGAACGGAGGAGATACGACTGTAATCTAAGTGACGTGAACATTTACAGGAACATCAATCTATGTGTTTGCTCTATTGAGATACAATCGTGTTTGCCTCAATTCTGGAAGGTATTGCAACCCCGCCAGACTTCTTTGTCAGGCTGATGTCATACTCATCGCGCTTTTCCCATCGCTGACTAAATGTCCATCCTCCATGTAGACAATGCGATCGGCGATATCTAAGATGCGGTTATCGTGCGTGACGAGCAAAATTGTACAGTGCTGCTCTTTTGCAAGTTTCTGCATTAGTTCAACCACATCGCGACCCGACTTTTTATCGAGTGCAGCAGTCGGCTCATCGGCAAGCACAATTTTTGGATGGCTGATTAGGGCACGGGCGATCGCGACTCGCTGTTTTTGACCGCCGGAGAGTCCGTCAGAATAGTAGTCTGCCCGATGTCCGAGTCCAACGGTTTCTAACATTGAAACGACCATTGCATCCAAGCTTTGATTGCGATAGCGATCGTGCAATTCCAGCGACATTCTGACATTTTGCTTTGCGGTTAAGAACGTCATTAAGTTATGCGCTTGGAAGATGTAGCCAATGTTTTTGCGAAGATGAGTCAATTGTTGCTTTGTGGCTCCTCGAATTTGTTGATCCAGAATCGTGAGGCTGCCTTCTTGAGCCGATCGCAAGCCGCCTAAAAGCGTTAACAGTGTAGTTTTACCCGAACCAGAAGGACCCGTCATGATCACAATCTCGCCTGCATAAATATCGAGATTGATATCAAACAAAACTTGCTTTCTCAGATTGCCTTGACCAAAGTAGTGGTTCAGGTTTCTAACAGAAATAACAGGTTGCATGATTAGAAAATATCCGCAGGATCAGCAGCTTGGAGTTTTCGCATTGCGATCGCGCCCGAAATCGAACACATCACAACAGTAAGAACAAACACCGTAATGGCACGATTGGTATTCATAGCAATGGGGAGCAAGGTTGCAGCATAGGTAATTTGATAGAGTCCAACCGCAACCACAAAGCCTGGAATAAAGCCAAGCACAGCGAGAATTAGTGCTTCTTGAAGTAGAACATTGAGCAAAAAGCGATCGCTATATCCCATTGCTTTCAATGTGGCATATTCAGGTAAGTGGTTAGCAACATCAGTGTAGAGAATTTGATAAACAATCACTGTTCCAACAATAAAGCCTACAACTACACCAATTCCGAAGATAAATCCGATTGTTCCTTGACTTTCCCAGTAGTTCCGTTCGATTGCTGCAAACTCTTGAGGAGTCAGCACTTTTACATTAGGTAAGTTTGCACTCAGTTGCGCCTGAACTGCTTTGACATCTGAGTCTGGTTTGAGTTGAATCAGTCCAATATCGATTTTGTTTGCTTGTCGATCGTTGTAGAGCTTCAGGAATGTTGAATCGCTCATGAACACATTTCCATCTGCGGTAAAGGACGCGCCCATGGTGACGAGTCCGCTCACTTGGATCACTTGCTGATTAAGTTCAGTCGTAACCGTGCCTTGCTTTTGGAAAGTATCTGCGATCGCACCGAATTCAGGACGACCGACGCGATCGTACACAACATTGTTTAATAGCTTCAGTGACTCTAAGTTCTCTTTTAGTCCGGGTAGCTTAAAGCTAGGTGCATCGGGTTCAATTCCCCAAATCAGAATATTGCGAGTTAAGCGAGTTTCGGGATTTTTCCATTGTCCCATTGCAATCCGAATTGAACTGACGGATTGAACACGATCGTTGTTCAGCGATTGATAAAGCTGCTCCCGCGAAAACGGTGTGAAGGAAGCTAAGCTTTTGAACTGTGGATCAATCATTACCAAATCCGCTTGCAACAACCGATGTGGCACTGTCGCGCTGTCATACAGCGAATCTTGAAAGCCAAGCTGCATAAACATCAGCATATCTGCGAAGCCAATTCCCGCGATTGCAACCATTAAGCGGGCTTTCTCTTTCATTAACTGGAACCAAGCCAGTGGTGTTTTACGAGGCATCTCACAGTCCTAATACGGTGGATAGCGGATTAAGTCATCGAGCAAATCGTAGACTGTCAGCAAATTGAGTTTTGCAATCGACATCATGAGGTGAGTACGAGCGTAGGAACATCCCCGAAGCGCTTGATATGCTGATCGAATCAGTGTTAGCCACGGCGAAAGCTGCATCCGCACAAAACGTATCCACACTGAAAAAGTCTTAACGCTCATAGGATAGAAAACTCGCTCCGAGAATCGATGAATAGCCCCATAACATTAAGCCAGCAAATAAAACATTTGCGCTTGGATCAATGTTTGGAAAGACTGATGGAAAGAATAAGACACTTCCAACATCGAGTAGCATTCCCGGTAAAGCAATCAGCAATGCAACTTTGGGACGTGCGATCGCATCCACTTGCTGCCAAGCATAAACTCCTGTTACCACAATCAGCATTGCGATCGTTGTCGCTAAAAACAATCCAATCGATAGTGCACTGTTGGATGGATCAAGAAGGTACTGCCCGATCAGACGGAACGCGATCGTTGCCACAAGCCAGATCAGAAACCCAACTCCTAAAAACAGCATTGTGAATTCCTCCTATGCTTCTTGAGGTGAACGTTTCATTGCCCAGTAATCGCGGCCTGCAAAGGTTCCATGATGAGCAATCTCAAAGCCATGACGTTGGTAAAACCGCACTCCACCCGGAGTCGATGTTTCTAGATAGCAAGGTAGCTTTGTACGATCGGCTTCTTGCAAAACAGGCTGAAGTAACTGTCCCCCAATGCCTTGACCTTGACATTCAGGCGACACCCCTAACATTGCTAAGTACCAATGCGGTTCTGAAGCGGTGCGATCGTGCAATCGAATCTCTGTACCGATAAACGAAGCAAAATCAAGAATGCGATCCCAACGCAGATAAAACGGGACAAAGAGCAATCCTGATGTCACAACTTGCCACAGTTGAGATAGGGTAATTCGAGCAGCCTCCGGAGGCAGCCACATTGCAACTCCTTTGGGATATTCGGCAGTCGTATAGATCTGGTTGTACGATTGCCCATAATTGAGCATGGCTTGACTGATTTGCTTTAAAGTCGTTTGCTTTGCGGTACTTTCTTCGGGTAAAAACTGCCCAATAAGTGGATCTTGACTAAAAGCGGCTGCGAGTTGATTCGATGCGATCGCAAACTCTGACGGGTTCAACTTAACGATGTCCATCTCTTTCTCCTTAAATCGAACGTTCGTTATCCGTTAGTTCAGCAGAATTGAAGTTTGAACTTGTAAATTGGTTAAGCTCGAAACTCGCTTGCTTGCTTCTGGAGTTAAGCGAATTTTTACCTCAATGACCCGCCGATCAAGGTTTTCTCCGGGCTGATTGCTAAACACATTCTGCTTGTCCACCTGCAATCCAATCTCAGAAACAGTTCCCTGCAATTTTCCAGTAAAGGCTTGCCCTGTAATTGTTGCTGCCTGTCCAACTTTCACATTGGCAATATCACTTTGATAAACTTCAGCCACTGCCACCATCTGATCATTCTGTGCTAAATCTGCAACACCAGAGTCGCTAATCTTTTCACCACTGCGAGTATGAACTTTGAGAATCTGACCCGCCATCGGCGCACGAATGTAGGCTTGCTCTAACTCTGTTTCAGCACGTTTCATTGCTGCGATCGCGCTACTCAGCTCAGTTGCAACGGTTTGAACATCCACAGGACGCACTTCTGCAATTCGATTCAACGTGGCTCTTGCTTCCGTTAACTGTGCTTCGAGTGAATTTGCAGATTGATTCTGTTTAGCTTGGGCTTGTCTCAGTTGCGATTGGGCTGTATCTAGGGCAAGACGTTTACTATCTAAGTTAGAAGCTGCGATCGCGCCTTGCTGATAGAGCTTGTTGAATCGATCGAACTCTGCTTGTGCGGTTCTGACTTCAGATTGCCAACGTTTGACTTCTGCGGCTTGAACTGCAATTTCACCCTGGCGATCGGCTTGCAAGCGAGTAATCGCGGCTTGCTGGGCTTCAATCTCTCCGGTCTTTGCGCCTGCTTTGACTTGGGCAAGCTTGGCTTGGGCAACTCGTACCTGTTCGCGGGCTTGCTCCAAGGCGTTTTGCAAGCGATCACGCGAATCTAAAATTGCAATCACCTGACCTTTTACAACCCGATCGCCCTGCTTAACCAGGAGCTGGGCTACGCGATCTCCATCAAGCGCGATCGGAGCCGAGATCCGAATCACCTCAGATCCAGGTTCTAGTCGTCCCAAGGCAGCAATCTTCTTAATAGTTGGAGCGGTTTCGACAGGCAGAGCGGCAGGCTTCGGAGTGAATTGAGAAACAACATAAAATGACGTTCCACCTGTAATCAGTGTAGCAATCCCAATTCCAATCCAAAGGCGATTCTTAGGTTTCAGAAAGATGTCAAGACTCATGGCTTTTTTGGTTTCAGGTTGTGTTTCTCTAAGTACAGCGTGAGCATTTCCGATAACAATTTCGCTTGTGCTTGGTAATCAATCTTTCGATGTCCATAAAGTTCTTGCAGTAATAATCCATCAACAACGCTCATCATGAAGAGCAAGATTTGTGGATTATCAATTCCAAGCATTTCAGACATGATCTTTTCAGCTTGGTCACAAATCCGTCTGAAGACTTCGCTGACTTCTTTTCCTTCTCGTTGCTGATGTTGGTAAAAGTCTGTCATCAGCAATGTTTGTTTTAGAAAGTAGTCTCGATGCTCCTCAAATATTGCAAATGCAGCCTGAGTTTGCTCTGCAAGGTCTTTTCCTTCTAACCGAGTCGAAAAATTGCGAATATCTAACTCAGATAGTTCTTTTAGTAACTGCTCGAATAATGCCTCCTTACTCGGAAAGTAGTGATACAGCGTTCCAGTCGAAACACCTAACCCTTGAGCAATTTGCCGCATTGTGATCGCGGCATATCCTTTCTCTGCAAACAGATCAAACGACTTAACTAACAGTTCCTTGCGATAGCGATCGTGGTCAACAACCTTAGGCATACAGGTGAATTCAGATATCGAACATTCGATATATTTTACTGGTTAAACATTGAGAAACCCCCCATGTCTTCTGCAATTGTTCTTTGACGATCCTCGCTCGATCTTCCTATTTATATCGAACGCTTGTTATAAATTCTGTCTCATAAATTTCTGTTTGTAAACCCCTTTAGAAAATTGTTTGAGACGCAAGCTGCATCTTCTTTAGACGATCGCTCTTAAATCCGCTCGAAGATTGCTCAAGTCAAAAGATTCGCTTACTATTCTCGATAGTGTGATCAACTTGAGGTGCGAAGCGGCGATGAAAAAGACTTTATTTCTTAGTCCACCTTCCTTTGATGGGTTTGATGGCGGTGCAGGTGCCCGGTATCAAGCAAAGCGAGAAATCACTTCATTTTGGTACCCAACCTGGCTCGCTCAGCCTGCTGCTCTCGTTCCAGAAAGCCGTCTTGTAGATGCACCACCTCATCATCAAACGCTTGAGGATATCTTAGCGATCGCCAAAGACTACGAACTGGTGATTATGCACACCAGCACGCCTACACTTGCGAATGATGCTAAAGTTGCCGCTGCGATCAAAGCACAAAATCCTGGTACTCAAGTTGGACTGATTGGCGCTCATGTTGCCGTGTTACCAGAGCCAACTCTACAACAGCATCCCATTATTGATTTTGTCTGTCGGCATGAGTTCGACTACACCTGCAAAGAACTCGCAGAAGGGAAACCTTGGGATCAAATTGATGGTCTGAGCTATCGGGATCAGTTTGGCACAATTCATCACAACAACGATCGCGCTCTAATTCACGATTGGGATCAGATGCCGAGCGTTCTCCCGATTTACGATCGTGATCTCGATATCAACAAATACTTCATCGGCTATCTGCTACATCCTTACATTTCTTTCTATACGGGTCGCGGTTGTCCTGCAAAATGCTCGTTCTGTCTTTGGCCTCAAACGATCGGCGGACATCAATACCGCGCTAAGAGTCCTGATGTCGTTGGGCGGGAAATGGAGGAAGCGAAAGCAATTTTTGGCGATCGTGTGCGCGAATATATGTTCGATGACGATACGTTTACCATCGACAAGCATCGAGCGATCGCGATTAGTGAACACATGAAGCGCTTGAAGCTAACTTGGAGTTGTAACGCTCGTGCAAATCTCGACTACGACACCTTGAAGCAACTCAGAGACAATGGCTTACGGTTGCTCCTAGTTGGATTTGAGTCAGGCAATCAGGAGATTCTCAACAATATCCGCAAAGGTGTGAAGCTCGAAGTCGCAAAACAATTTATGAAGAATTGCCATGACTTAGGCATTACTGTACATGGCACATTCATTATCGGGCTGCCGATCGAAACGCCTGAAACAGTCGAAGAAACGATTCGATTTGCTTGTGAAATCAATCCGCATACGATTCAAGTGTCGATCGCGGCTCCGTATCCGGGGACTGAACTGTTTGCCCAAGCGCAAGCGAACGGCTGGTTCAGCGATGCCGCAATGGTGACGGATTCGGGCATTCAAACCTCAACTTTGCACTATCCCTCGCTGTCGAGTGCAGACATTGAAGCTGCGGTCGAGCAGATGTATCGTCGCTTCTATTTTCGACCGAAAGCAATCGTCCCGATTGTGCGGGAAATGCTGAGCGATCGCCAAATGCTGATTCGACGCTTACGAGAAGGTCGTGAATTCTTTGACTATCTGAAAGAGCGTCGTTCCCAAGCTCAGAAGCAGTCTGTGCATTCTTGAGAGCCGCTCTCACCTAAATCGAGTAGTACAGCGGGAAGGACTTCGCGTCTTTGGGTTTGACATAAACGCGCTGATCGGGTGAGAGCTTTAACTCATCAAAACGATCGCGGGTTAAATGCGCCGTCACCACTTGACCATCATCGAGCGTTAATTCTGCCTGAATTTCCCAACCTAAGTGAATTAATCGCGTCACTCGTGCGGAAACCGTCGAACCATTCGGAGACGTTTCTACAACGACATCATGCGGACGCAAGAACATTTCAGGATGTGCGGAGTCAAAGCCGTTATTTTGGAAAATTCGCGACGAACTTGGCAACACATTCACAGGGCCAATAAAGCTCATCACAAACGCAGTTGCCGGATGATCATAAACATTCGCAGGCGTTCCGATTTGCTCAACCTTGCCTTTATTCATCACGACGATTTCGTCTGCGACTTCCATCGCTTCTTCTTGATCGTGCGTCACAAATACGGTCGTGACATGGACTTCATCGTGCAATCGTCGCAGCCAAGCCCGCAAATCTTTCCGCACTTTGGCATCGAGCGCTCCGAACGGTTCATCGAGCAATAACACTTTCGGCTCGACGGCTAGAGCGCGAGCCAGGGCGATTCGTTGCCGTTGACCGCCAGAGAGTTGAGACGGATAGCGATCGCCCATTCCCCCTAACTGCACCAGATCCAGTAGCTCCTCGACTCGCTTTTTCGCTTTATCAGGAGGATACTTGCGAATCTCCATGCCGAAGGCGATGTTTTTCCGTACAGTCAGATGCTTGAACAGGGCGTAATGCTGGAACACAAAGCCAATGTTGCGGTCTTGGACGCTGCGATCGGTGGCATCTTCGCCGGTGAGAAAAATCCGACCGGAATCCGGACTTTCTAAACCTGAGATCAAGCGTAACAGCGTCGATTTGCCTGACCCTGACGGGCCTAACAGCGCCACCAGCGAACCACTCTTAATTTCTAAACTGACTTGATCGACCGCTTGAAAGCTCCCAAAGCGTTTAGAAACGTCCTGTACTACGATACCCACAGCAATGACCTCAAGGAATCCCGGTTTTCCGACAAGATTACTGTAGTTTTATAGCATAAAGCTGCGATCGTTTTCTAAGACCTCGCAAAATTAAAAAGGTATCTCCGATGAGACACCCTGAATTGTGTTTAAATCCAAACTTGTTTAGCGCGCGTTCTGGCTCTCGCTGTGTGCTGGGGAGAGCGTCGCCTGCGGAATCGAAGCTGCGGTGATGCTGGACTGCGCGGACGGCATTTCTCCCCCTGCGCGGATTTGTCGCATCAAGCTTGCCATCTCGATCGCGCTCATAGCGTATTCCCAACCGAGATTGCTCTTGATTCCAGCGCGTTCGATCGCTTGCTGCATCGTATCCGTGGTCAGCACTCCAAAAATCACCGGAACGCCCGTCTGAAATCCTGCCGCCGCGATTCCTTTCGAGACTTCTGCCGAAACATGATCAAAGTGAGGCGTTTGTCCTTTAATCACCGCACCGAGACAAATGACTGCATCGTAGCGACCGGAGAGCGCAAATTGACGCGCCACCAGTGGCACCTCAAACGCGCCCGGAACCCAAGCATAATCGACTTGCGTTCCCTGGGGATTAACATCAATGCCATGACGCTTCAGACAGTCTTGACAAGCTTCGAGCAAGCGCGTTGTCACCAAATCATTAAAGCGACCGACCACGATCGCAAACCGTAGCGACTCACTCTGAGCGAACGTTCCTTCAAAAATAGTCATTGTTTTAGTCCGAGTCCCAAGACGCGATAGCTACGCAGTCATTACAACACTCTACATAATGAACTGAAAAAACTGGGGATGAAGCTTGAATTCTTCCCCAGTTGATGCAGAACTCAGGTCACAAGATAATTTAAAACGCCGACCGTAATCACTAGAATGAACCAGATGCCCGAACCAAGATAAAGCAATTTCTTGGAGGTATCCCAGTTTTGCGGCGTTGCATAAGCGACCGGAACGCCAACGACCATCACAAACGAGAATAGAACCAGTGCCAACAGCGCTAGCTGGAAAATAAAGGTCATGTGTCTCTCCCTAAAACAGCGTTTTTAGTGTCTCAATGTTCTTAAGACGCGATCGAAAGTCCTGAATAGTACGTTATCAGAAAAGGCGGACGCGATTCTATGCCTCATATCAATCCAGAGCAATCTGCCCGCGAGTTGATGTCGTCGCCGGTGCGGACGATTCGACCGGAGACGACGATCGAGGAGGCACAAAAGCTGCTGCTGCGCTACGGACATTCGGGATTGCCGATCGTCGAGGGCGCTCGATTGGTGGGGATCGTTTCACGACGGGATGTGGAGTTGGCGGCGCATCACGGGTTGAAGCAGGTGCCTGTGGAGAAGGTGATGGTGACGCAGGTAAGAACGATCGCGCCTGATACGCCGATGTCCCAGATTCAAGCGCTGATGGGAACGTATGATATCGGGCGGCTTCCGGTGATCGATCGCGGGCAATTGGTGGGGATTGTGACCAGAACCGATGTGTTGCGACAGATTCAAGCTGCGCCGAAATTGCTGCAACTAGAGCGGCTGGCGGTGCCGTTTCAGAAGATTTTGACGATCGCGGCTCAAGCGGCTGAAGCGCGGGGATGGCATCTTTATCTAGTTGGAGGAGCGGTGCGGGATTTGCTTCTTGCTGATCCGGATGCTGAAGTCAGTTTGAGCGATATTGATTTAGTTGTGGATGGGTTTCATCGATCGGCGGATGTGGGGGCGGGAGTTGAGTTAGCGAAAGCACTTCAGGCGATTTACCCGCAAGCCCGACTGGAGATTCACGGGAAGTTTCAAACGGCGGCAGTACTTTGGCACAATGATCCGGAGTTGGGTTCGCTGTGGATTGATATTGCTACAGCGCGGACTGAATTTTATTTGTATCCAGCCGCCAATCCGGAGGTCGAATCGAGTTCAATTCGACAAGATCTTTACCGTCGGGATTTTACGATCAATGCGTTGGCGTTGAGATTGACGGAGCCACGAACACGTACCCGTGCGCCAGAGGCATCGCAAGAACTTCTCGATTTCTTTGGAGGTGTGGCGGATTTACGATCGAAACAAATTCGCGTTTTACATCCGAATAGTTTTATCGAAGATCCCACCCGAATTTATCGAGCCGTGCGGTTTGCGGTGCGGTTGGGATTTGAGATTGAGCCGCAAACGGAAATGTATATTCGTCATGCGATCGCATCCGGAGTTTATCAGTTTCGCAATCGTCCTGTTCCAGCGTTGCAAAGTCGGCTCAGGTCGGAACTGAAGTACATTTTGCAAGCGGCTTATTGGAAAGCGGCGATCCAAAAGTTAGCCGATCTCGATGCGTTGGTTTGCATTCATCCACAATTGAAGCTCGATCGCGCACTTTGGCAACAGTTGAAATGGGCGGATCGGTTCCAGCGATATGATTTTTCGATTCCGCATTGGCAATTGTTATTAGAGGTGCTGATTGCGAGAATCGATGACCGCGCAATCGTTGCTCAAACGCTACAGCTACCGCAGGATGCGATTCAGCGATTAACTCATCTCTGCAAAATTGAGCAAACGATCGGGCAAAAATTACCGCAGTGTGAGAAACCCAGTCAGATTGTGCAGTTGTTGAAGCCGTTTGATTCTGAAACGCTGGGATTGGTGGCGGCACGAGGAACGCGATCGCTGCGTCGATCAATCTGGAAATATTTCACGGTTTGGTTGCAGGTGAAAGCACCGCTTGATGGTTCAGATCTAAAAGCGATCGGCTACAAACCCGGTAAACAGTTCAAATTGATGCTTGAAGAGTTGCTGAAGGCGACCTTGGACGGTGAGATTTGCGATCGCAGTACTGCCGAACAGTATCTAGCCGAACATTACCCGCTAAACTGAAAAATGCCCTGATTGCACAACTCCTATATGGCTCCGATTTTTGCTGATTCAATTCCCACCGATGCAATTCGATATGACGATCGTGGTTTAGTGCCTGCGATCGTTCAAGATTACCTCGATGGCACCGTGTTAATGATGGCGTGGATGAATCAGGAATCTTTGCAGAAAACGCTTTCTACTGGAGAGACTTGGTTTTGGAGTCGATCGCGCCAAGAGTTCTGGCACAAAGGCGCAACCTCAGGACACACGCAAAAGGTGAAAGCGATTCGATACGACTGTGATAGTGATGCGCTACTCGTCACGGTTGAGCAAATCGGGGATATTGCTTGTCACACCGGAGAGCGAAGCTGTTTTCATCAAGTCGATGGCAAGGTTACACCGCCGCCTGCGGATACGTTGTCGCAAGTGTTTGGGGTGGTGTGCGATCGTCGCGACAATCCAACCGAGGGTTCTTACACCCGCACATTGTTTGCAGGCGGGGATAACAAAATTCTCAAAAAGATCGGAGAAGAAGCGGCAGAAGTCGTGATGGCTTGTAAAGACGATGACAAAGAGGCGATCGCCGGAGAAGCGGCAGATTTATTCTTCCATACGCTGGTGGCGCTGGCCCATCACAATGTCGATCTCAAAGCGGTGTATCGCAAGCTGCAAGAACGACGGTAACGATTGTCATTCGTTAGTCAGAGGTATATCAGTCAGACACGCTCTACAGTTCTGATAGATCATTCTCAGAGTAGGGCGCAATGACACAACAAGCATGGCTTTGGCTCGGTTGTCTCAGTATGACCGCAGGAGCAATCTTTTTCGGATTTGGAGCAGAACGAGCGAAAAACGATCGCTGGCAAATCGTTTATGTGCTGAACTTCTTTATCTGCGCGATCGCAGCAGTGCTATATCTCGCAATGACGCAGCGCCAAGGGTTTAACGTGATCTTCGATCGTCCCACCTTTTGGGTGCGCTATATCACCTGGACGTTCTCGACTCCGTTGACGCTCGTGTTACTGAGCTATTTGGGCAAAACGAAACCGATTATTCTTGCCAGCATGATCGGGGCGGATGTGTTGATGATTGCGACGGGGTTTGTGGCGACGATTTCGCCGAAGCCGATTACAAATCTTTGGTATATCGTCAGTTGTGGTTTTTATTTGGGACTGGCGTATTTATTGTTGAAGCATTATCGTAATCAAGCGATCGACACTTACCCACGATCAAAGTCTGTGTTTAATCGCTTGCTAACAGTACATTTAGTCATTTGGTCGCTGTATCCGGTCGTGTGGATTCTTGCCAGAACCGGAATTAACGTCATTAACAGCACAACTGAGACGGCGTTTTATACCATTCTCGATGTTGCGGCAAAAGTGGGATTTGGATTTTTGGCGCTGAGTTCGTTGCAGAAATTAGAGCAGGCAGATGTGAGACAGGCGGAGTTCGATCGTGTTGAGATGTCGCGTTAGCGTGAGTTCGATAGAGCTTCTCATACCGAATCAATTTATTAATGTGACAGATTCTTCGCCCCCTAAATCCCCCATACTGGGGGACTTTGAGAACCCGAAACAGATTTAGGCTTGAAGTCCCCCACTCGTGGGGGATTTAGGGGGCTTCCAAGATCTGTCGCACTCAAAAATCAATTGGGTATCACGTCGTATTAGCGTCAAGGATGCTCAAGCGGCAGTTCGGGGGCAAGTTGAATTTGCGACTCGAAGAACTGCAAGCAACCTGCCACCCTCATCCCCGAAACAAACTGTCTACTTTGCCGCCACCGTTGCCAGCTTGCGCGGCTTGAAGCGTTTGATCAACGGACGAATGCCGAGCGACAGGAATCCCCAAATCGGTGTGAAGCCGAAGGGTACAGGAGTCGCGACCGCAAAGCGAGAAACGGAGTTATTACCGTGGTTTGCGACTAAGAGATCCCCATTGCTCGCGATCGCCATGCTAGCGGGTT
Source organism: Leptolyngbya sp. AS-A5 (assembly GCF_039962495.1). Lineage (NCBI taxonomy): Bacteria > Bacillati > Cyanobacteriota > Cyanophyceae > Leptolyngbyales > Leptolyngbyaceae > Leptolyngbya > Leptolyngbya sp. AS-A5. The sequence continues at coordinate 23,253 of NZ_JAMPLL010000010.1, forward strand.
GGTTTAAGCCAGTGAGAGTTTGCAGCAAAGTACCACTGCTACTAAACCGCGTTACGGTACCGCCGCTAAAATTCGAGACCAACACATCGCCACTGCTGTCGATGACGATACCCCAAGGAGTGCTGAAACCGGAGCCAAAGGTGCCCAGGGAGGTGCCAGCGCTGTTAAAGCGACGCACGGTACCGCCGCTAGCATTCGAGACGAACACATCGCCATTGCTGGCAACCGCAATGTCACGAGGAGAGGTGAAACCGGAGGCAAAGGTGCCCAGGGAGGCACCAGCGCTGTTAAAGCGACTCACGGTACCGCTATTGTTTGAGATGAACACATCGCCATTGCTGGCAAACGCGATGCCAGCAGGATTAGTGAAACCGGAGCCAAAGTTGCCCAGGGGGTTGCCAATGCTGTTAAAGCGACTCACGGTATTGCCGTTATAATTCGCGACCAACACATCACCATTGCTGGCAAACGCAACGTCAAGAGGACCGCTGAAACCGGAGCCAAAGTTGCCTAGGAAGGCACCAGCGCTGCTAAAGCGACTCACGGTACTGTTGCCATAATTCGCGACCAACACATCACCATTGCTGGCAACTCCGATGCCATAAGAACGGTTGAAACCTGTTGCAAAAGTGGTGGGTGTGGAAGCGTAGGACAGCGCGATCGCTGATTCTGTTTGCACCGCACCTAGTAGGATTGCGCCCGCGATCGTTCCGATTCCCAGTTTTGCGATCGTCGATTGTCTTTTTGAAGACGGTGCGATCGTTGGGGCTGTTGTTGTATTCATAGACATGATTACTCATCGTAGAGAACTCGCCGCACCTGTTTTGAGCGGCGACCACTGCCATTTAAGCGAGATTTTGCTGCGTGACCTCTGTGAATGTGCTTAGAAATTGCATGAATAAAAGAAAATATATACGGCTTCGGAGCGAGGCGAATCATAGGAGCGATTTCGGGGTGTCTCACCCCCTCGACGATCGCTAACGAATGAAGCTACCTAAGTATTAATCGATTTCAAAAGTATTAAATATGACAACCAATCGAATCAGTGCCACTTTAAGCGCAGAAGACCGCAACACGATCATGAGCGCGATCGACACGATTAAACAAGCGATGCCCTTTCTGGTGCATTTGTCGAAAGAGGAACGCAAGAGCCTGCCAAAAACGGGCGATCGGGGTCGTGGCTTCATGCTCAATTGCTTGGATGCCGCACAGCAACATACGGACTGTTTACCGCGATCGTTCAACGTTGAGGAAATGCAGAAAGATATCCGCTTGGTTGAGGATCTCTATCCTGTGTTGATGGCATTGACTGAACTGCATAGCTTGGTCGATGACACCTATCTTGCTGCCCACAGTGAAGCGTATGTTGCAGCGCTGAAAGTCTATGATGCGGTCAAATCGCATGACGATCAGCCTGGAATGAAGATTGTTGTGAATCAACTAAAGCAACAGTTTGTGCGTCGCAATAAGAAAGAAGCGGCTGAAGCCAGCGCAGAATTGGAGGCGACACCCGCTTAATCTAACGTTAGTTCGACGGATTTTTTCGCTTCGTTGATGCTCAGTCGTGCCCCCTAAATCCCCCACGAGTGGGGGACTTCAAGCCTAAATCTGTTTCGGATTCTCAAAGTCCCCCACTCGTGGGGGATTTAGGGGGCGAACGATCTGTAGCATTAACAGACTGATTTGGTATGAGAGCGTTCCTATCTTCGCGGTAAGAGCGTTTCTTTTTTGAACAGGACACTTGCGATCGTTTACAGCGACCTTGCTCTAAAAAATCAAAACCTTGCTCTAAAAAACCGAAACCTTGCTGTGAAAAATCAAAGCCTTGCTCTAAAAAACCGAAACGTGAGTCTAAAAAACCAAAAGCTTGCTGTGAAAAATCAAAACCTTGCTCTAAAAAACCGAAATCTTGCTCTAAAAGACCGAAACGTGAGTCTAAAAAATCAAAACCTTGCTCTAAAAAACCGAAACCTCGCTCTATGGCTCGAAGTCCCCCACGAGTGGGGGATTTAGGGGGCAAACCACCGAACAACGAAGCGAAAACCCCCCAGATCAAACGCCGATCAAAATCAAACCGCCAAAAATCGCTGCACCACGTCTTTACTCAGTTCTTCAGTCGAACCCGATGCCACAATTCCACCTTTCTGCATCGCATAGTACCAATCTGCTTGGCGCACAAAATGTAAATGCTGCTCCACCAGCAAAACCGAAATCCCAGTCGTTTCGATAATCCGCCGCACAGCCGCCTCGATTTCCAGAATAATCGACGGTTGAATCCCTTCGGTCGGCTCATCCAGCACCAGTAATCGCGGCTGACCCATCAAGGCACGCGCGATCGCGAGTTGTTGCTGTTGTCCGCCGCTCAGATCTCCGCCCATCCGCGACAGCATCGTTTTTAGCACCGGAAACAGTTCAAAAATCTCATCGGGAATCTCAGCCGTTTTATTCCGTTTCGGCAGCGCTTCGAGTCCGAGAATCAGATTCTCTTTCACCGTCAGGCGCGGAATTACTTCTCGCCCTTGTGGAACGTAGCCGATGCCGAGACGAGCGCGCTGATCCGGAGATTTCGCTGTGATGGGTTCCCCGGCCAACACGATCGATCCCGATCGTGGCTTCAGCAATCCCATAATCGACTTCAGCAGCGTCGTTTTACCGACCCCATTTCGCCCGATGAGACAAACCATTTTGCCCGGCTGCACCGTCATATCAACGCCACGAAGAATATGGCTTTCTCCGTAATACACATTCAGATCAGAAACTTGCAGCGTTGGCGCTGTTGTACTGAATTCCATTGGCTCTAGCGTGGTGTTCGTGTAGCTCATAGTGTTCTAAGCAGCGTGATCTTCTTGTTGACCCAGATAAACCTCAATCACTCGCGGATCGTTCTGTACTTCGTCCATTGTGCCTTCACATAAGACACTGCCTTGATGAAGTACCGTCACTCTCCGAGCAATTTGTCTAACGAATTCCATATCGTGCTCAATCACGACGATCGAATGACTTTCAGCCAGCGCTAAAAGCAAATCTCCAACTTTCTCGGTTTCTTCGTCGGTGAGTCCCGCGACCGGTTCATCGACTAAGAGCAATTCCGGTGACTGAGCTACAAGCATTCCAATCTCTAGGCGTTGCTTTTCACCGTGAGAGAGCAATGCGGCTTTGATATCGGCTTTGAGGTCAAGCCCGATCGTCTCCAGCAATCCCGATACAGTGCGCTGTTCTGCAACCGGACGCTTACCGATGATCGCATTCCACAGATTCTTATCACGAGTGCAAGACAGTTCCAAATTCTCGCGGGGCGTGAGATTGAGATAAACACGCGGAGTCTGAAACTTGCGCCCGACACCTAACCGAGCGATCTCATGCTCTTTCAAGCCTTTGGTATTGCGCCCTTTAAAATAAACCGTTCCAACCGTCGGCTGCGTTTTGCCCGTGATTGTATCCAAGAAGGTCGTTTTTCCGGCTCCATTCGGCCCGATCACGACGCGTAACTCGCCACGATCGAGATCAAAGTTGAGATTATTGATCGCCTTAAAGCCATCAAAACTAACCGTCAGATTTTCGATTTGTAAGATTTTCTCGCTCATATTGCACTTCCGGATCTTCTTCTAAGCTGGGATAGGTCATTAATCTGCGCTTGCCCAAGAACCGCGATCGGACTAGCTCTACTCCATCGGTACGCAGCCATCCAATCAGTCCGCCCGGTACCACCGTCACCACGATCAGGAACAATGCACCCTGGAAAAAGAACCAGAACTGCGGAAACTGTTCGCTGAGAATACTTTTCGCGAAGTTGACAATCAATGCGCCCAGAATCGCGCCGACTAAACTTGCACGACCCCCAACCGCAACCCAGATCACCATCTCGATCGAAAACGCAATATCCATAGCTTTCGGTGAAATGATCCCAGACTGCACCGTAAACAATGCCCCCGAAACCCCTGCTAATGCAGCAGAAACCGCAAACACCAGCACCTTAAACACAGTCGGGTTATAGCCAGAAAATCTCAGCCGGGGTTCATCATCTCGAATCGCAACCAGTAGTCTTCCCAGCCTGCCGCTCGTCAGCCACCGACACAGCGCATAAGCCCCAACTAATAGCCAAACGGTTAGGATATAAAACGCCCACTGCAACGGCGGATCGCCAACCGTTTGACCCATAAAGGTTGTCGTATCGGTTTTCAAGCCGTTTGTGCCATTGATGAGCTTTTGCTGACCGTTGAAGAAGTTAAAAAATACAATCAACGCCGCTTGCGTCAGAATCGAGAAATAAACGCCGCGAAGTCGGTTACGAAACACCAAATAACCGAGAACCGCCGCGACGATCGCAGGCAACAACACGATCGCAAATACGGTAAACGGCAGCGAGTAAAACGGCAGCCAAAACGCCGGAAGCTCAGTCACACCATACAGTGTAAAAAAGTCAGGTAACTGTCCAGCCGGAATCTGCAACTGCAAAAACATCGCCAAACTATAGCCACCCAGCGCAAAAAACAAGCCGTGTCCCAAACTGAGAATTCCGGTATAGCCCCAAATCAAATCGATTCCTAAAGCCACGATCGCCAGCGCTAAAAACCGCCCCAACAATCCGACTCGAAACCCTTGCCCAATGCCGACCAGCAAATTCGGCACAATGTAAATGAGCGCGAGCGCGATCACCACGACGAGTCCCGCTTCAATTAAAAACGATCGCTGCTTCCACCAAGGCGCTTCTTTATTCACGTCAACTTCTCCCTAAGCATCCACGGTTCGTCCTTTTTGCGGAAATAGCCCAGCCGGACGGAATTGCAGAAACACAATAATCAATGCAAACACCATCACCTTTGCCATGCTGATCGTCGAGAAAAATTTGAAAAATTCAGACAGTTGCGGAGAGAAGCTAAACATATCGACTAACACATTCGATCCGATGATGTAGTTAGCAGTGCCGATCGCGAGAGCTGCAATAATGCTGCCGACCAGCTTTCCAACGCCACCCACGACCACAATCATGAACGTATCCACAATATAGTTCTGTCCCGTGTTTGGCCCGACTGATCCCAACAAGCTCACCGCACAGCCCGCAACTCCTGCCAGTCCTGATCCCAGCGCAAATGCCAGCGCATCCACTTTCTGAGTCGGAATTCCAAGACAAGCGCTCATACTGCGATTTTGAGTCACCGCCCGAATTCTCAAACCCCAAGACGTTTTGTTCAAGAACCAATACACGCCGAACACAGCCGCGATCGTCAACACAATAATGAAAATTCGCGCATACGATAGCTGTGTTCCCGCGATCGACAATCCCCCCCGCAGCCAACGCGGAGCGGTGACATCGACGTTCTGTGCGCCAAACCAAGGTTTGGTGACGGCTAACCCATAGATTTGTCCGACCGTGTTGCCCGTGACAATTGCGATGGCAGCCGATAGCGGCAGCAGAATTGCGATCGACCAGCCGCGAATCTGCTCATAGTTCGGACGACGTGCCAGAATCCACAATGCGCCAAAAAACAGCACACAGAACATCGCCACCAGCGTGACTAATTGCCAACTCACGCTCCGCACCAACTGTTGCAGAATCAAGCTCACGCCCCAAGTCGCCAGCAATGTTTCAAGCGGTCGCCCATACAAATATCGAATCACGCCCCGTTCTAGAACAATGCCAAACAGCGCCGTAACGATAAACGCCGCAATTAGAGCTACAAAGATGTAGATATCAAACCAAAACCCACCCATTGGTCTGAGGGCATTCTGCACCACAAAGGTTGTGTAAGCACCGAGCATCATCAACTCCCCGTGAGCCATGTTGATCACGCCCATCAGCCCGAAGACGATCGCCAGTCCCAATGCTGCCAACAACAACACCGAGCCGACGCTAACACCACTGAAGATCCCGTTTAAAAGTCCTGACAGCAAAGCTTTCTCCGTGTCTAAATCGTGTTCCCTAAAAGTAGAAAGTAGGGAGCGGGGAAAAAACTGACTTCTCCCCCCACTCCCTACTCCCTACTCCCCACTCATCAAGCGGTCTTAAACTTTCCGCCCTTCGCCGGATCAGACCAGTCGCACGCAAAGCCCTTCGTTTCTGTCACAAACTGGTTCCAAGGCACAGGTTTCACCGCATCCTTAGTTTCGGATACGATCTTGAAGAGTCCGTCTTGTGCAACTTCACCGATCCGCACGAACTTCGACAAGTGGTGGTTTGAGTTCATTGTCACCTTACCTTCCGGTGCATCAAAGGTCTGACCGTAAGCGGCGGCTTTCACTTTTGCAAGATCGTCAGCGGTTCCGGCTTTTTCGACCGCTTGCTTCCACAGGTAAACCATAATGTAAGCCGCTTCCATCGGGTCGTTGACCACGCGATCGCTGCCGTATTTCGCCTTGAATGCTTCGACAAACTTCTTGCTGGCGGGTGTTTCTACGGTTTGGAAGTAGTTCCAAGCGGCGTAATGTCCTTTCAAGTATTCGACCCCGATTGCTTTGACTTCTTCTTCTGCGATACTGACCGACATTGACGGATACTTATCCGGAGTCAAGCCAGAGGCTTGCAGTTCTTTGAAGAAGGCAACGTTGGTGTCACCGTTCAAGCTGTTGTAAATCACGCCACCATTTGGCAGAGCTTGCTTGATCTTGTCGACAACGGGCTTGACATCGGTGTTACCGAGCGGAATGTAGTCTTCGCCTTTGGTGTTGCCACCTAAGGCTGCAAGTTGGGCTTTGATAATCGTGTTCGCCGTGCGCGGAAACACATAATCTGAACCCACCAAGAAGAAATCTTTACCTTTGTTCTTCAGCAGCCATTCTACCGAAGGCTCAATTTGTTGGTTCGGAGCCGCGCCCGTGTAGAACACATTGTTCGAGCATTCTTGTCCTTCGTACTGCACCGGATACCAAAGCAAGTGCTTTTTCGACTCGAACACAGGCAGAACCGCTTTACGGCTGGCAGAAGTCCAGCAGCCAAACACCGTTGCTACTTTGTCTTGATCGATCAATTTCTTCGCTTTTTCAGCAAAGGTAGGCCAATCGGAGTTGCCATCTTCGACGACGGCTTCGATTTGCTTACCTAACACACCGCCCGCTTTGTTGATTTCTTCGATCGCGAGTTGTTCTGCATCGACGACGCTCTTCTCAGAGATCGACATCGTGCCAGATAGCGAGTGCAGAATACCAACTTTGATCGTGTTACCCGATGCAGTCGTATTCGCTGCGGGAGAAGCTGCGGGAGCATTGGCAGACGTTGTTCCCGTTTGAGGCGGAGCGCCACAAGACTTTAACAGAACGCTTCCTGCCGCCGTAGAGCCAAGGATAATAAATTCGCGCCGTCCAAATGATTTTGTCATGTCCAAAGGTGTAGTGAGTTGATCCAAGCTCAGGCGATCGACAACCCCAATCGAGATTGCTTCTGCGGAGGAGCGAGTCGCAGAATCATCGCGGTTTCAAGCTTTAAGTAATAACTCTGAAATACTAGGGCTTGGGTTTTCGGGAAATTGTATACAAGATTACTTTTTAAGGATTGTTTTGTTATTTTTGCTTCAAGTTCATCCCTGCGTAGGTTGATACAAAGTCGATCACCCTATCTAGTCCTACACGAGTTTTGAGATTTGTGAACACAAACGGTTTTTCTCCCCGCATTTGTTTTGCATCTCGCTCCATCACGTCTAAATCTGCGCCCACATAGGGAGCAAGATCGATTTTGTTAATTACAAGCAGATCAGATTTCGTAATTCCAGGCCCCCCTTTGCGGGGGATTTTGTCGCCGCCTGCAACATCAATCACATAAATATTCAAGTCAACTAATTCAGGGCTAAAGGTCGCCGCTAAGTTATCTCCGCCGCTCTCGACAAAAATTAACTCTAAGTTCTCAAATCGCTGCTCAAGCTGGTCGATCGCGGCCAAATTCATCGACGCATCTTCACGGATTGCCGTGTGTGGACAGCCCCCAGTTTCGACTCCGAGAATGCGATCGGGAGTCAGTGCTTGTGATCGCACTAAGAACTTGGCATCTTCTTGGGTGTAAATATCATTGGTGACAACCGCGATTTGGGCGCGATCGCGCATTGCTTTACAGAGTGCATCAACGAGTGCGGTTTTACCAGAACCCACAGGTCCCGCAATTCCAACGCGAAAGGCAGTAGAAACCAGAGTGTGTGTCATGAGAGTTTCTTAAAATTTTGCTGATCTTAATGACTTATCACGATCGCTTTGGATTACGGTGAAAGAAACTCTTAAGTTAGCGCTATGAGCAATGCACTCACAATCGACTTTGCAAGAGAAGGAGAGGCAGGCTATCGGCGAATTTTTGCGCGATCGCCTCAACTGACAAGTCTTGCAGCAGGGTGGGATGGAATTTGCTTTGGCTATGACTATATGCCGCCCGGAGAAACGACTGAAGTTTTTTCTTTGCAGCATACGTTAGCAATTTTTACGCATACCAATCAGTCACAGATTGCAGAGCGATCGATTGATGGCAAGTTTCATCGGGAACAGGTCGCGAACGGCAATATGGTATTGGTTCCCGCCCGGATCGGTTGTCGAAGCCGCTGGTTTGACTGGGGTGGCGTGATGTTCTTTGGATTTGATTCGATTAAGCTTGCTCAAGCTGTTGATGAGGCGACTGATCAAACTGAACTATTACCGCAATTCGCGTTGAATGATCCGCTGGTCTATCACATTGGACTCTCCCTAAAAACGGTTCTAGAGCGTGATGGCACCGCAAGTCGCCTATATGCTGAATCACTATCAAATGCGCTCATCGTTCATCTCCTACAGCATTATTCGGCACAACGACCTTCAATTCGAGACTATACAAACGGATTATCTCAATCCCGTTTACGTTGCGTTGTCGATTATATCCAGGCTCATTTAGATCAAGATTTGAGCTTGGGTGAACTGGCTGCGATCGCAAAAATGAGTCCGCGCTATTTCTTACAGTTGTTCAAACAATCGACTGGCGTGACACCGCATCAGTTCGTGATTCGGGCGCGAGTGGCGCGGGCAAAGGAATTGCTCATTGCAGGAAGATTACCGATCGCAGAAGTTGCAAAGCAGGTCGGATTTGTGGATCAAAGTCACTTGCATCGGCACTGTAAAAAGCTATTGGGTATCACACCAAAAATGATTCAAAACTCATAGGAAGAATTTACAAAAAGCGGAAGAATCTACAAGACGATCGCACCCTCAATTTTTGATAGTCAGAATAAACATCAGGAGTTCAACTTATGGGCTGGATCGAAACCAAAACAGAACCGATGGTGATCAATATGGGACCTCACCATCCAGCAATGCACGGTTGTTTTCGGATCATTGTCACGTTAGATGGGGAAGATGTGGTCGATTGTGAACCTGTGATTGGCTATCTGCATCGCGGCATGGAGAAGATCGCTGAAAACCGCACCACGACGATGTTTATTCCCTATACGAGCCGATGGGACTATTACGGTGGAATGTTTAACGAAGCTGTCACCGTGAATGCAGTTGAGAAGCTCGCGCAGATCGAAGTTCCGAAACGTGCCCGCTACATTCGGATGATCATGCTGGAACTCACTCGCATTGTGAATCATTTACTGTGGTTAGGCCCATTTGTCGGCGATGTCGGGACACAAGCATTATTTTTTCCGACGCTGCGCGATCGTGAACTCATCCTCGATTTGTTTGAAGCCGTCACAGGCTATCGCATGATCAATCACAACTATTTCCGTGTGGGAGGCGTTGCAGCAGATTTACCCTACGGTTGGGTTGATAAATGTACGGACTTTTGCGACTATCTACCGCCAACTCTGGATGAGTACGAACGATTGATGACGGATAATCCAATCTTCCGACGACGCACAGAGGGCGTTGGTATCCTCACACGCGAAACCGCAATCAATTGGGGCGTGACAGGACCAATGTTACGGGCTTCGGGTGTGAAATGGGACTTACGCAAAGTTGACCACTATGAATGCTATGACGAATTAGATTGGGAGATTCAGTGGGAAACGGCAGGCGATTGTTTTGCTAGATACGCGGTGCGAATCCGAGAAATGCGAGAGTCGATCAAAATCATCAAGCAAGCTCTAAAGGCGCTACCAGGTGGAGCTTACGAAAACCTAGAAGTAAAACGAATCGAATCCGGAGCAAAATCCGAGTGGAATAGGTTCGACTATCAATTTATTGCCAAAAAAATCGCGCCAACCTTCAAAATCCCCAAAGGCGAACACTATGTTCGAGTAGAGTCGGGGCGAGGTGAACTGGGAATATTTATCATTGGCGATGACAATGTGTTTCCGTGGCGTTGGAAAATTCGCCCCGGAGATTACAACAACCTGCAATTGCTGCCTCAGTTAATTCAAGGCTGTAAAGTTGCTGATATTTTTGTGATTTTGGCGAGCATCGATTTGGTTATGGGATCGGTCGATCGTTAAATCCATCAAGCAAATCTGCCCAAAAAAAGACGATCGCGGTTTGAGAACTGCGATCGTCTTTGCTATCAATACGCTTTAAACGACTTCAACTTCAACCTGTGGCTGTTGTTGCTGCGGCTGGAATTGGAACAGCGAGTAGACCACATCTCGACGAATATTGATCATCATCTCCAAGAACAACTCATAGCCTTCGCTCTTATACTCAATCAGCGGATCTTTCTGTCCGTAACCCCGCAAGCCAACAGACTCCCGCAAGCCATCCATTGACTGCAGGTGTTCACGCCACAGGGTATCAATCCGATTGAGAATAAAGAATCGTTCTGCCTGACGCATTAATCCCGGCTGCACAGAATCGACTTCCGCTTCCTTCAGGTCATAAGCAATTCGAGCCTGCTCGTGTAAGAACGCTTTCAGCTCACCCAGGCTCATGTCTTCAAGATCTTTGGGTTCGAGATCGCTCAGCAGATAAACAAACTCTTTCACTTTGCTCAAGAGCTTGTCGAGTTCCCACTCTTCTGACGGCAGTTCGGGATTGATATACGCTTCCACAATGTCATCCATCGTGCGTTCTGCGTATTCAATCACTTTCTCTTTGAGATCTTGTCCTTCTAGCACTCGACGACGTTCAGCGTAGATGGCTCGACGCTGATTATTCATCACTTCGTCGTATTCAAACACCTGCTTCCGGATGTCGTAGTAGTAGGTTTCCACCTTCTTCTGAGCGCCTTCGAGGGATCGCGTCAGCATCTTCGACTCGATCGGCATATCTTCCTCGACGCGGAACATATTCATCATGTTCGCAACCCGATCGCCCCCGAAAATCCGCAGCAAGTTATCTTGCAAACTGAGGAAGAACTTGGTTGATCCAGGGTCGCCCTGCCGTCCGGCCCGTCCCCGCAGTTGGTTATCGATCCGCCGCGATTCGTGGCGCTCTGTTCCAATGACGTGCAGTCCACCGAGTTTCACAACTTCTTCGTGTTCGCGATCGGTGTAAGCATCATATTCCACACGAATCCGCTTATACACTTCCCGCAAGCTTTGAATGACTGGATCGTTCGTGGGGGCTTTTTCGGCTGCGGTCGCGATTTTGTCTTCGGCTTCCAGTTCTGGCAGACTGCGTTCCCCGTATTGCTGCACCGCAAAGTGAACCGCATCTTTCAATGCCTGCTCCGTTTCCTGGGAAAGTTCGGTCGGGTAAATATCAGACTTGGCTTTCCAGGTTTTGATCTTGCGTCCGGGTTCAAAGCCTTGTCCGCCGCCTCGCGAATCGCCAAAGCCCATCCCCGAAAAATCATCGTCGTCTTCTGGCTCGACAATTCGCGGCATGAAGTATTCGCGGATTTTCAGACGCGCCATGTAATCGGAATTACCGCCCAAGATGATGTCGGTTCCGCGTCCTGCCATGTTGGTGGCGATCGTCACTTTGCCTGTCCGACCTGCTTGAGCGATGATTTCAGATTCCCGCTCTACGTTCTCTGGTTTTGCGTTCAGCAAGTTGTGAGGAACGTTCAATTCTTGCAGCAGTTGAGACAGTAGTTCAGACTTCTCAACACTGGTGGTTCCAACCAGGACTGGGCGACCGGTGCGATGCATTTCCTCGCATTCAAGCGCGATCGCGCTCCATTTTCCGGTGATGCCTAACACAAACAGTCCGTTTTCACCTTCAGGAACCGCTTGACGAATCATCCGATAAACTTCGTAACTGTTGGTCACGGTAATCATGCTGGGATGTTTCGCTTGCCGCACGATTTCTCTCGCTTGATCACTGCTTTGAGGTAGACCCGGACAGAGATTATGGGCAAGTCCTTGTTCATCAAGCAATTGAGACAGATTACTCAATGCTTCTAGGTTCATCGCCCAAACGAGAACGGGACGGCCTTGAGCCGATTTTTCTGCACACTCCCGCGCAAATACTTTCAGGTCGCCTGCTTCGGTCTTGTAAACCACATCCGACAAATCGATCCGGCGGCGCGGTTGGTTAGTTGGAACCAGCGTGACTTCGAGCTTGTAGATTTTTTCAAGTTCCGCTTCCTCGGTCTTCGCGGTTCCGGTCATCCCTGCAAGCTTCGGATAAAGCAAGAAGAAGTTTTGATAAGTGATTGTCGCTAAGGTCTGAGTTTCGTTTTGGATCTCGACTCCTTCTTTGGCTTCGATCGCTTGGTGCAGTCCATCACTCCACCGCCGACCCGGCATGACTCGTCCGGTAAATTCATCTACAATCACGATTTCGCCGTTTCTCACGATGTAATTCACATCATTGATAAACAGTTCTTTGGCTTTGATTGCGTTGAAAACATAGTGCGCCCAAGGATCATTCGGGTCGAATAAGTCGGAAACACCCAGATTTTGTTCTGCGGCGATAAACCCTTCGTCGGTGAGCAGAATATTACGCTGCTTCTCATCGACTTCGTAATGATCATCGCGTTTAAGCGATCGTGCCACTGCTGCCGCCTGCATATATTTCTCAGTCGGGCGCTCAACTTGACCCGAAATAATCAACGGAGTCCGGGCTTCATCGATCAGCACCGAATCCACTTCGTCGATGACGCAGTAGTTAAACGGACGCTGCACGACTTCTTCCATCGCAGTCGCCATGTTATCGCGCAGGTAGTCGAATCCTAATTCGCTGTTGGTGGCGTAAGTGATGTCGCAAGCGTAGTTTTTCTGACGCTCGATCGGACTCATGTTCTGCTGAATTAGCCCCACGCTCAAGCCCAAAAAGCGGTGAACTTGTCCCATCCATTCCGCGTCGCGCTTTGCCAGGTAATCGTTCACCGTGACGACGTGAACACCTTTTCCAGACAGCGCATTGAGATAAGCAGGCAGCGTCGAAACTAGGGTTTTTCCTTCCCCGGTTTTCATTTCAGCGATTTGTCCATCGTGCAGCACCATACCGCCGATTAGCTGCACATCGAAGTGCCGCATTCCCAAGACCCGCTTGCCCGCTTCACGCACAACCGCAAACGCTTCCGGCAGAATGTCATCGAGAATTTGCTTTTCTTCGTCTCTATTCTTTGCCTTGGCGAGTCGCTCTCTGAATTCAGTGGTCTTGGCTCTCAATGCGTCATCTGAGAGCGGCTCAATCTCTTCTTCTAAAAGATTGACTTCATTGACCAGGGGTTTGTATTTCTTGAGCTTGCGTTGATTGGGGTCGCCCAGGAGAGATTTAAGCATGACAGGGGAAAATCAGAGCTTCTGAATGTGGGTGTGGGGGTGCGATCGACCAAAACGTGCAGAGTTGCACATTTATTCCGATCCCGATAAAGGTATTCCAATCCTATCACTCAGATCGAAACCTGAACGGGCAATGGCATCGGGGGAAAACCGTAATTCGCGAGTGGTGAGAGGATCTTTAGGTAAAAGTGGCAACCTCTACAGGACGTTCTACGCTCAACGCTTTGCGATCGCGCTTAATCCGGTCAACTTGATGTAACGTCGCAGCTGTTGTCCTTGAAGCTTCTGTGCTACTTTGCTTATCGCTCAGAGTAGCGCACCTCAAATTTAAGGTGCGTTTTCCCAATCTGGGGTGAGTTTACGGAAGTTGTACTGATTCGTTCCGGGGTGGCAGGTGGCGCAGCTAGAGAGGGAAATCGATCGCGAAATCTCAACTTTCGGATGCAGAAGCTTAAATGGTTTCGATTCGCCAAAACGGTAAGGAATGCGCTCGTCTTCGAGGGCTTGGCGAGAGAAGGTTCTGAGGTAAGTCCAGACGAGCGATCGTTCCGGCTCAACCAGTGGAGTCAGGGTTGCGCCATAGTGCTGCGAGTCTCGGAGCAATTCGCGCCAGGTTTGGGTTGGGAAAGCGGCGGGAGGAATGCCAATATGACAAGTCGCGCAGTTTTGGAGATACGTTTGCTGTGCAAGCTGGAGATTGCCTGAAACGACATCAACGGTTCCGATTTCGGCCGATTGAGGTTTTTCTACAGCTTGAGCCAGTCCCCAGCCTAAAATTAGGCTCCAGATCAGCAAAATCAGGATGAGAATGACCGGAGAACGCCTACGAATCCGACGCGGTTTAGACTGAGATGAGTTTGGCATACGGTGATTCTGACGTGAATCCGGGTGAGTTTGTTTTTCTGCTGTAGAGACATCGACTTATGCTGGACTTAATTTGTTTCGGAATCTAACATCAGTGCGATGTGATCTCTAAGCAATTCATAGAATAATCGAGAAGATTTCTGCGGTCAAAGTGCGAGCGGCATGAGAATCGTCAGAAATCCCTGTTCGATCACACACAACCTCACCTTCAACTTCAGGAATTTTCACGATGGATTGCAGTCACGTTCAGTTTTGCGATCGCAAAAGTCAGGTCGATCTGGTTCAGCTTCAGGCTTTGTTTCAAGTTGCGGCATTTTGGGCGGGCGATCGCAAGCTCGAAGATTTAGCGATCGCGATTAAAAATAGTGATCCGGTGATTTCGGCGTGGGATCACGATCGTCTGATTGGGTTTGCGAGAGCGACTTCGGATGGAGTTTACCGCGCTACAATTTGGGATGTCGTCGTGCATCCGGATTATCAGGGAGCAGGTCTCGGACGCAAGTTAGTGCAAACTGTATTGAGTCACCCGCACGTATCAAAGGTCGAGCGACTGTATTTGATGACGACGAATCAGCAAGAGTTTTATAAGCGGATCGGATTTGAGATCAATCAGACAACCACAATGGTGTATTTCAATCAGCCATTAGTGTTGCCGACTCCTGCACCTGAAGTCGAATGTGATATCGGCAGGTAAAGCGAAGCCCCCAGCGTTCTAGCAACACTGGGGGCGAATATTCACAAATTAGAAGTTAGTTTGCAACACCTGCGGGGAACTTCACTTCGTTCGGGGTTACGTTGTCGGATTCAACGCGCTTGCCTTGAATGAACGATCGCAGCATCCATGCCATTTCTTCATGCTGTTCCATCATTCCGGTAAGGAAGTCAGCCGTTCCTTCATCGTGGAACTCTTCAGAACAACGATCGATGTGTTCGCGCAAGTTGCGGATAATTGTCTCGTGATCGTCAACCAAGTTTTCGACCATCGTTGAGGCAGGAGGAACTTCACCCGTATGTTCTTGAAGTGAGCCGTATTGGATGAAGCCAGCCGCTGTTCCAACGGGGTATTCGCCCAATTGACGAATGCGCTCAGCAAGTTGGTCGATCGCTTCGTTTAGGATGGTGTACTGCTCTTCCCAGATTTGATGCAGGGAGCGGAATTCAGGGCCTGTGACATCCCAATGATATTTCTTTGTTTTAATCAAAAGCAAGTTTTCATCTGCCAGGTCGCGGTTCAGCATTTCGCATACGCCTTGGCGTTGTTCGTCAGTTAAGCCGATGTTAATTTTACGCATGACAATCACTTTTTACCTTATCGGGTTTCTTCTGCTAGTTCACCAAATTTCTGTTATGGGGGCATCAGTCGAAGGAAGGAAGGAGGGGTTTGTCAATTCCGTCTTCAGAGTGTTTTAGGTTGGTTCGCTTGCTTCTTCTTGTGGCTCAGTCCAATCGACTTTGTTGTACAGGTCAGATACTACAAATTGAATTGACAGGGGACAGACGAAAGTGAGATTTCGGTATTTTCATCATCGTAATTGACTAAAATCCAGCGTCGATCGTCGCTTTTGACGTAGTGTTCGACATGAATTGTATATTGATCAATTAATAGATATTCCTGAAACTCTGGAATAGTGCGATAAGCAGTAAATTTCTCGTATTTATCATAGCTACGAGTTGATTTAGATGATACTTCTGCAATAAAGCAAGGATTTGTAATCGTATCGCGCCGACCTGGTTGAAGTTGTAGAGGTTGAGCGACGACCATAATGCCTGGATACGTATAAATTCGCTTTTTAGGAATCCACAATCGTTGATCCGTTACAACAATATCGTAAGGTGAACTCTTTGAAGCAACATTTAACTCAGTGTGAAGATTGCCTGTAATTTTGTTGTGATTCGGAAATTCACACGACATCAGAACAATTTCACCGTCAATGTATTCGTGTTTCTCATCAGATTGCGCCTCGGCTTCCAATTATTCTTCTACGGTGTATTTGCGCTTGGTTTGCACCACCGTGCGACTCCTGGATGCTATTGGGATAAGTTTATTCTGGAGTAGAATTTCTGTACTGTTAAATCAGACTCACTTTGGCGCGATATAACAGTCGATCGTGCTGTCGATACCCCGCATACCGAACGCGAACCGGATCGCCAGGTTCAGCCGCACCGCCCATGAGTTGATGTTGCTGCGGATCGTAAGGAACTTCAGAACCAACGATCGCAGTTTGCTCAATGCCCCATTGTTGTAGCAGTTGTTCGATCGGGCGCAACAATGGTAGAAGCTTCACCGCAGGCGCTTGAGGATTTTGTTGGGCTGCATAAGCGGCTGCCGACCATTGGATTAACCACGGTTCTAAAGTTTGCAGGCTAGATTGTTGGAAGTCCTGTAGTAATGTTTCGCGTTGTTCTGTTAGTTGAATTTGGAGTCGATCGTATTCTTTCTGAAGGGTGCTCGTTGGAATCAGATCAAACAATGAAAGCAGATCACTCAAAGAAATCTCTAAGCGTGCGGCAAATTGTGTGAGTGTTTCTAAACGTAATTGTTGCAGTTGACCCTGCCGCAGTTTGGCAAGCTGCTTTTCGGTCAGACCTGTACGATCGCGCAAGGCTCGGAAGGTAGCGAGGTTACGCGATCGCATTAATTCTCGGATTTTTGGCGTGTAGTCGGTCATATGAGGCGCGATCGAACATCTTGCTTTCGCTGTACTTTCACTGTATCAGAGTGGTTTGCTGGTGATGCACTGTGCGAAGCACTAGCCGAAGGCACCAACAATCCAACGGCGATGCTTGATCAAGAAAAAGACGTAAAGACTAATCAAAGCAATCAAGCAAACATTGCCTAAAGTGTTGTAGGTTGTGATGATTGTTTTATCGCTCCAGTTGTACACTTCACTGAGTGTATTCATATCACCTATATCTTCTCCGAGTAGAAGTGACCCCCAAGGGATTGAGCGTGTGCCTTTCTGGATGTCCTGCCACATTGAGAAGGCTCCCCAGAATGTGTTCGAACCGACGATAATTAAGGGATATCTCCAAAAGTCCCATCGCCAATAGTTCGGAAGTTGAAAATAAAAGCCAGCAATCATTAAAGCGCTGAGATAAAACTCACCACCCACGCCACCAAAGGCAAGCCACATCTCAAACTGATCCGCCGTTTGTATCCAGGTCATCACAAACTGTACGATCGCACAAATCACCGCAAACAACATCGTCGATCGCTTTTTCTCTTTCCAACCTGCCCAGAACAGTAAGCCCAACAGCAGCAACATTCCAAAATAAACAAACAGCGATCGCTCTAGCAACACACTTGTCCAACCAAACGGTAGCGGTAAAGCGCGTCGTCCAGAAAACCAAGCGACTGTGGCATGACCGACTTCATGCACCCAAAGCTGTAATGGAAATAACAATATTTTTGTGAAGCCAAGCGATTGAAACAGAATTGCAGAGCAGATCGCCACCGGAAATGCTAAAAGCAACACATAACGATTCTTGAATGAATACGGATCACAATCCTCCGGAGAAACCGCATTGATCGTGAACTGTTTTTTCCAACTTACGAGCTTTGACGATCGCATTCCATAGATGACGATCGTTTTAATTCCAGGTAGCTCTAAGGTGCGGATCTGCTGATAAATTTGGTTGCCATAGTCATGATTTAAATTAGTTTTGAAAAAGATTTGAAGTGCGTCAGCTTGAATCTTGACATGGAACGGCTCCGGGTGGAGGCGCTGTATAAACTCTACAATTTGATTCATTAAAGAGTGTGATTCAGATTGATGAGCCATTTCGTAGAGATGCTCTTTTATTTGCTCATAAGCAACTTTTAGCAAAGCTTTTTCTTGCTTTGCACCCTGCTGTATTTTCTCCAATGCCTTTTTCGAGTAGGCAGCATCAACCTCGACGATCGAAGCTCCCGGACTTAACTCTAATAGCGCATAACATTGCTCAAGCGTTAACTCACTCATATCGGGAAGTTCACTCATTTTCCTGGCTAGAATTCCCGATTTGACGACCAACTTGTCAACCACAAATCTTATTCAAAGATTCCAAAATATCAGCAAATTCGGTGCGACTTCATTGTATGGTAATAGGAATTTGAAACCGATATCTAAAGCTGTGCAGTTTTGCAGACAGACTTGAACTCTGTCCTAAAGTATTGAAAAATCATCAGGTGAGATTGAATCAACTTTAACCGTCAATCATCGAATGGGTGCTGCTCTGAATGTTCAACTCTGGTACATCTATCGGGTTTAATACGAGTTCTAAGTAACCTAGTGCGATCGTAGAAAGAGGAAATTGTCAATGTTTTTTAGGCATAGCCGAAAGTCTTCCTGGTCTAGCCGTTCGCTATATCAGAAGAAAAAGGCGTTTCCAAAACGGTGGATTTTTCTGTCGATTCCACTCGCTTTGGTGGGGCTAGAACTGTTGCTGCGCCTAATTGTGGGCGCTACAGGAAAAACCGCAGAATTAAACGCCTTTGAAGGCGAACCCCTAAATCTCACAGCTTACCGGCTCAAGTTTCTCGATCAGCAGGGAAACCCCTTCGATGGACTTCCAGATCATGGACAACTGACTGTAAAACGCAGCCCTGTTCTGGGCTATCGGCTCGTTGGCAATCAGCAAAATTCAGCCTGGAAAATTAATGAGCAAGGCTTTAGAGCCGATCAGCCAATCAGCCCCGATAAACCCAAAGATGAAGTGCGAATCTTCCTGCTTGGTGGTTCAGCGGCTTTTGGACAACTCAGCTCTAACAATCAAGCGACGATCGCGGCTCAGCTTGAGTCCCGTCTCAACCAACAAGTTGCCGCCCAAAAAGCCAACCCGAATAAGTTTCGCCCCGATACGCTGCCCTATTTTGCCGATGAGCTAGAAAAGGCACTGAAACTGCCGCCCCGAATTCGAGAAACTCGCTATCGCGTGATTAATGCAGCCGTTCCAGGATATGTGTCAGGCAATGAGTTAGCACAATTAGCGTTTGAGGTGTTGCCTTACAAACCTGATGCGATCGTACTGATCAATGGCTACTCTGATTTGCTGCTTCCCAGCGTTCAGGATGGGGTGGATGTTCCACAAGTAGAAGCGCTGTTAGAAAGTGCGCCTCGGCATTTGATGACAAGCTGGGGCAATCAAATTAACGATTTCTTCCAGCAATTCTATTTAGTGAAGGGGATTCAATACTGGATATTTCGTCCTCATACTGCATTCAAGCAGCTAATTCCTCCGGTTGAAGACCCTGTACAAGAGCGATTAACGACGGATACTAAAGAACTAGAACGCCGCGCCGATCGCTATCGCCATAATCTTCAACAGGTTTCACGTCTGGCGACGGCTGCTAAAATTCCGCTCTTTGTTGCGCTTCAGCCTGAAGTGTCTACTCGCGCCGGAAAGCCTGCCGGACGGGAAAAAGAGATTTTGGATCAGTTAGGTTCGCGCTATCCCCAGCAGATTCAAGCGGGTTACGGCAAGCTCCAAGGCGCGATCGAGCAAGTGAAGCGCGATACACCTGGAATTTCAACGCTGAATCTTGTTGAGGGCTTGAATACTGCTCAGGGTGAAGTGTTCCAAGATGCAATTCACTTAACTGATAGTGCGAATGGTGCGATCTCGAATCGATTGTATGATGCGATCGTACCGAAGCTGCACGTCCAGCCCAAGCCTTACGCTGGAGGAAATGTTCCGCCCTCTTGACCGTTCATCTGTATAAGGGCGTTGCAGCCAAGACGGGCTAAGGCTCACCCAAATCGCCCTTCGACATAATCGCGAGTCCGGGAATGGGCTGCGCCGTTAAAAATTTTAGCGGTATTGTCAATTTCAATCAGTTGGCCGATGCGGCTTTCGTCGGTGCTGAAAAAGGCTGTACGATCGCTAATTCGCGCCGCTTGCTGCATATTGTGGGTGACAATGACGATCGTGAATTCTTTCCGCAATGAGCTGATTAATTCCTCGATCTTCATGGTGGCGATCGGATCAAGCGCCGAACAGGGTTCATCCATTAGCAAAACTTTCGGCTTCACTGCCAATGCCCGCGCAATACAGAGCCGTTGTTGCTGTCCACCGGATAAGCTGAGGGCTGATTTTTTCAGGTTATCTTTGACCTCATTCCACAAGGCTGCGTCTGCAAGTGCGGTTTCAACGATTTCATCAAGACGCGATCGCGAAACCCGACTAAACACCCGCACCCCATAAGCAACATTATCGTAAATGCTCATGGGGAATGGGTTTGGCTTTTGAAACACCATGCCAATCTGCCGCCGCAGTCGATTCAGATTGACGCGAGGACTGTAGATATCTTGACCAAAAAATTGCACCTGTCCCTTCACTCGCATCTCGCTTTCGAGTTCGCCAATCCGATTTAGCGCTTTGATAAAGGTTGATTTACCGCAGCCGGACGGACCAATAATCGCAGTGACTTGTCCGGGATAAATCGCCATCGAGACGGACGATAAGGCTTTACGATCGCCATAAAACACATCCATATTTTGGGCTGAAAGCGCAAGTTCGGGCTGAGAAGTAGAAGTCATAGGTTAACGTTTCTGGGTGATCAGACGAGACAAAAGATTGGTGACAGTCACAAGACCGAGCAGCACCAGTGAAGCTGTCCAAGCAAGCTGAGTTTGTTCGGGAAAGGCAGAACTCGAATAGTTGTAGATCATTACCGAGAGCGAAGGTGCAGGATTAAGAAGACCCTCGACCCAACTCTGGCTAAACAATGCCGTGAAAATGAGCGGAGCGGTTTCACCAGAGGCCCTAGCGATCGCTAACAATACTCCGGTTGTGATACTCGGTAATGCTGTTGTCAATACAATCTTAAACACTGTTTGAATTGAATTTGCACCGAGTGCTGCTGAGGCTAATCGTTGATGATTGGGAACAAGCTTCAAAGCTTCTTCGGTCGAGAGAACGACGATCGGTAACATAATTACCGCTAGCGCAAACGCACCCGCTAATGCTGAGAATCCGCGATAGCCAAAGATTGTAGCGAGAACAATCACAGCGTAAGCAAATACGCCAACCACAATCGAAGGAACTGCACTCAGGATTGACAACACAAATCGGACTGTTTGAGCAATCGCACCAGATTTACCAATCTCAGCAAGATAGATAGCGATCGCAATTCCAAACGGAATACTAAAAGCCGTTGCGATACTCACCATTAGCACTGTTCCTTGGATCGCATTCGCAAATCCACTTACAACGCTGGTATCGCCCGCCGGGGCAGGTAGATTTGTAAACACTTCCCACTTCAGATTCGGTAGGCCTTGACGCAGAATTTCCAGTAAAACCGAGAGGAGCGGCAAGAGTGCAAGTGCTGTGAAAAGAACCGCGATCGCGCTCATCGCATGGCTAAAAATCCGGCGATCGAGCGATAGGGGTTTCGTTAACGGTTGCTCTGCATTCATTGTTTTAAAATCTATTGTTTTAAGCCGAATGTTTTGACGATCGAATTTGCAATCATGTTAATTACTAGGGTTAACGCAAACAGCATTAACGCCAAATACATCAACGCTCCAATATGCAGTTCGTCTAATGCTTCGGGAAACTGATTTGCAAGAATTGACGGAATCGTATTTCCTGCATCTAGCAACGATAAGCTGATTTGATCCGAATTACCAATCACCATCGTTACTGCCATTGTTTCACCCAATGCCCGTCCCAACGCCAGCATGATCGCGCCAATGATTCCCGATAGACTTGCTGGAATTAATACAGTTGTGATCATTTCCCAACGAGTTGCCCCTAGTGAAAGAGATGCGGTGCGTAAATCTTGGGGAATCGCTAACATTACATCTCGGCTAATCGCAGCGATCGTAGGTAAAATCATCACCGCAAGAATAGTTCCCGCCACCAGCATACTGGGGCCAAAGGTATCAGTTCCGAATAAGGGAATCCAACTCAATTGCTGATGTAATGCGGATTGAATCGGTTTCATCAATGGAATCAGCACGAAGATGCCCCACAAGCCAATAATCACGCTGGGAATCGAGGCAATCAATTCGATCAAAAATCCTAACGTCGATCGCAACCATCCCGGCAGAAATCTCTCGCTAGTGACAATTGCCACCATGATGCCAATCGGAACTGCGAATAAAAGCGCGATCGCAGAAGTGACGATCGTTCCGTATAAATAAGTTTGCGCCCCAAACTGAAGCTGATTTACATCCCATTCCTGCCGCATCAGAAATTCCCATCCGAATTGTCGAATCGCGGGGAGTGCAGCGTTAAAAATAATCCAGCCCATCCAGAGCAAAAGCGCGATCGCGCTGAGCGATAAAATTCGCAAGCCCCAGGTAAAGCCTAAATCGATCCAAGCAGTGTTACCACCCTCGATCGACTCTGGAATATTTCTCGACTGAGATGGAATCGTTGCCATAATGCTGAAGATTGAGAGGAATAAAGAAAGGGACACCCTAAAGGGAAGTGTCCCCGCAGTGAGGTGTGAAAGCTAAAACGTGAATGTTGTTCGGATCGTACCGACGTAGATCGCATTGTTCGCAGAATTGCCTTCTGGGTTGAAAATCACAAATGCGCCCGGTGTGATCGAAATGTTGTCGTTGAGGCGATAGCGGTAGAAAACTTCCAAATGATAGGAAGAATCTTGATCTTCTCGACGAGCAGAAACGGCAGTGGGTGTCGCCAAGCCAAAGTCACTGCTGGTTACTTTCGGCGGCATACCAAAAATGATTCCACCCAAGCTGCCTTCTTTGAACAGATCAGGAAACGCTAGACCCACCGCCCAATTGAAGATCGTTGCTCGATCGTCTTCTCGAACCGTTGTTCCAGTTCCGATCGTGCGTCTCGCTCTTGCGTCGGTCAACCCTGCCCAACCTGCCAGAGTTAGACCAGGATTAAGCCGAATGTTGGCTTGTAGTCCAAACTGATTCGTACTGGTCGGAACGTTTCCAGCCGAATTAATCGTTTGGTTACTGCCAAAGGGGTTGTTCGCAAAACTACTCCCGGTACTGCCTGTCACTCCAGAACCCGTGTTGTAGTACGCATTCGCATACGTGAAACCAATCCCCAGATTTGGGGTTGGCTGGTACACGAGCTGCGCGATCGCCGCATAACTTCCGGTGAACAGTCCACGATCGAGACCCGGATCTTGAGCATCTCCAGTCGGCACTAAGTAACCGAGCGAAAGGGTGAATTGATTACCCAGCGTAAATTCTCGCCCTAATCGATGGTTCACGATGATCCCGGTTCCAGTGCTGGTGCGGTAGATCGGATTGAACCGACCAAACCGCGAAATTGAACCGCTCCCACTGGATTCAAACGGGCTAAGCGTCGGGATCGAATCGTTAAACTCTAAGCCATCATTCGTTCCCGTTCCGATGAATACAGTGGTTTGATCGCCGAGCGGAAAGCGATATTCCAAGCGTCGAAGCTCGATCGAGTTACTGTTGCTGCCGTCATAGCCCAAACGGGTCATGTTTGTGCCTGTGATTCCGGTCGCCCCGGTGCCACTGAACGCAGCAATGTTTCTGGCTTGCAGTTGGGTTCTCAAGCGATCGCGTCCGGTAAAGCTCGTATCAAACGCAAGCCGTACCCGATCGGCAAAAATTGTATTCTCGCGAACTCCACGATCAGGGTTGGTTGGCGATCCGGTGATTGCATTATTTCGCGCTGCTTCTCGTGCCGCAGGTGTGAGTGCTGCATCAATCACTCGCTGCTGGTCAGAATTGACGGCTCGATCTGCACCAAAGGCTTGGCTGACCGAAAAGATTACTTCTCCGGTCAGTTTCGAGGTCGTCGAGAACTGCTGCCGTTCTAGGGTAGTGGTGCGTGCTTCCAAGCTATCCACCGCTCCGCGCAGTGATGCTAACTCTGCGGCAAACTCTTCTTGTAGTTTTTGCAGGGCTGTCAGGTCTTCTTTCTTCACCAAATCCGAAGTTGATGCGGCGATCAGTTCGTTGACGCGATCGAGACATGCATTCAGTCCTGCTGCAAATTCAAAGCGGGTTAATGCTCGATTGCCACGAAAGGTACGGTCAGGATATCCCGCGATACAGCCATACCGCTCAACTAAAGATTGCAAAGCTTGAAATGCCCAATCTGTAGGTCGAACATCAGACAACTGAGACACCGAAGTCACCTGTCCTTCGAGCGCATTAGGTTGAGCCAAGATTTCATTAACTGAAGTGACGCGCTCTTGACCCAGAGATTGAGCCGTCGCGGAAAGTGCTACCGCGCCTATCAATGTAGGCGACAACACAAGGGAATACCAAAATAGGCGAAACATGGAACTAATCCTCACATCACAAGTAAATCGGGC
This sequence comes from Leptolyngbya sp. AS-A5, assembly GCF_039962495.1. Taxonomy (NCBI): domain Bacteria; kingdom Bacillati; phylum Cyanobacteriota; class Cyanophyceae; order Leptolyngbyales; family Leptolyngbyaceae; genus Leptolyngbya; species Leptolyngbya sp. AS-A5. The sequence goes on from NZ_JAMPLL010000010.1 coordinate 47,934, forward strand.
AAGCCGCTCTAAATCGCTAGAACTCGCATCGATCATAGATCAAAGTTCTAGCGGCTTTACGGCAGTTTCAGAGCCTTTAAGTTCAAACCTTCTAGGGCTTCACTTCGCTTCTCACTTGCTGAAGTGCCCGTTGTGCCACATCAGGCGGAATCCGAGTAAAGTCTAAGCTTGCGTTAAGGTTCTGTCCCTCAGTCAAGACATATTCAACCCATTTCTTCACTGCTTCTGACTTCTGTGGGTCGTTGTACTGTTTGTACACCATCATCCAGGTCAGTCCTGTAATCGGATAGCCATCGGCGGGATTGCCCTCAAACACGCGGAAGTTTGCGGGAAAGGTCACAGTAGACAATGCTTTGTTGGTGTTCTCGATCGAAGGAGTCAAGAAGTCGCCTTTCTGATTCTGCACTGCTGCAACTGCGATGTTGTTCTTCTTCGCATAAGAATATTCGACATAGCCGATCGAACCTGGTGTTCTCTGTACCAACGCTGCAACTCCAGGATTTCCTCGACCTCTGAGCGGATTCGTTGTCCACTTTGGAGCCGTTCCCACACCGACGCGACCCTTAAAGTAAGGACTCACCGCACTAAGATGATTTGTGAAAATAAACGTTGTGCCGCTACTATCGGCTCTCACCACCGTTTTAATGTCTGAATTCGGCAGATTCACTCCAGGATTGTCTTTGGCGATTCTCTGATCGTTCCACTTGGTAATCCGCCCTGCGAAAATTTCGGGTAACACTTCCCGCGAAAGTTTCAGGCTATTGACACCGGGAACATTATAAATTGGTGTGACTGCGCCGCCTGCTGTCGGAACCAAGATGACACCGCGACTAACTTTCGCCATGTCCTCGTCGGTCATTGCGGCATCACTGCCACCGAAGTCAATCACATTTGCCAGCATCTGGCGGATTCCACCGCCGCTTCCGATCGCTTGATAGTTGACCGTAGTGTTCGGCTCTTTTTTCTTAAATTCCGAGATGTAGCGCTCATACAACAGTGCCGGGAACGTTGCGCCTGCACCGTTAATTGTGGCTCTGGACTGAGCGATCGCCGATAGAACCGGGGAAAGCGCGATCGCAGTTGCCACAAACAGCGCGATCGCTCCACAGCGGAGAGCTTTTCTAGAGAGTGTCATGGTGTCCTCGTCCTTGCGCGATCAAGTATCGATTGAAGTAACAAAAACAACCCTACAACTCTGGCAGTTAAATGAAGGCAAACAGAACGATAACAGAAAATTAAATCTAGTTAAAAGTTAGGTTAATGAAAATGCAACGCTATCCACAATAGCGGAATGATACCAGTGATACTACAAAAAGCTCGACTAAAGAATCCGTTTGAGGACAGAGTTTGATATGATGACACTGTTGCTTTTGCATTCTAGTAGAACAAGCAAAAATGGCACTTTAAATATGTAGGCATCTTTTGGATTTAGATCTCACAGCAGAAATGCTTCGGATACAAATTGCGCTCCAAGTTTAGAAAAGCGAGAACATCTCATCCTGCCCTTAGTTCATGCGCCATCCGACCCTATGATAAAGACGCTCTCGATCCCGTCCCTTTCTCAACTTCCGGCAGCCGTTCGCAGCTTTATCCGACCAATGCTGTTTGCAGCATTAGGACTACACGCGATCGTCCTGTTTATGCCGTTTCCCAAAGCCAGCGAAAAGCCACCCGAAGACAAGGAAGCTCCGGTTAAAATTACGCAACTGCCCACGACAAAAGCTAACGCGACAAAAACTCCGAAAATCGCGATCTCAAAACCAAGTAGACCTGCACTTCCGAAAATTAATCGACCCAATACTAATCCAATCATTCAGAAATCAGCCAACGAGTTGCCCCAGCCGCAAGCGACAGCTGAAGCACCCCAAACGGAAACCAGAGCCTCAACCAAAGCAGACACCGCAACGGCTGCCGACTTTCCACACTACAATCCCTCGACTCCGAACTGTTTCGGTCTAGGGCTGGGTGAAAACTGCCGAGTTGCGACGGCGAATTTGTCTACGGTTGCGGCGTTCTATCTTTCTGCACCGAAGGCGAAAGGATTTACCTTAACTCCAGACGAAGAGAGCGCTGACAAAAAGACCTATACCGTCACGACTCCCGACAAGAAAACGCTATTTCTGCATCTATTCAAGGATGAGCCGACTACTGTTGTGCTTTTGAGTGACAGTAAAGTTGCAGATTTGGCCACGCTAAAAGGATCAGTCAATATTCCTGAAGATTATTACAATCTGATTACCGAGCTTGCACCCCAAGTCGATCGCTCTGACAATCCTGAAACGAATGCTAGACCCGAACACTTTGCAAATCCGCAACTGTTCTTCAAAGTGTTGAATGAAGCGGATTTGCAGAGCGGAGCTATTCCAGAAACGCGATCGGGGATTGATGGCAGTCCGACTCTGATTCTGGGTCAGGCACCGGAGGTATTCTATAACACGATTTCAACCGCAGGACTGGCTGGAACATTTCAAGTCACCCCAAAAGGTCAGTACGGCGGCGGCAAGCTTTATGAGCTGCAAAAAGACAACATCACGTTCTATATGAATTTAGTTCCGACTAAAGATCAAAGCGGAACGATCGTTATAACGTGGTTGAAAAATCCGGCCAGTTAATAGAACCAGTTAAGTAGGAGGGGAAATACAAAACGTGTTTCCCCTTTCTCTACGACGATTACTCGATCGCTAACGAAACGCGATCGCCTCCAACATCCCGCAGCACTCCCAACGTTTTCACAACCTGTTCATACGACAAAGATTTATCGGCTTTCAAAACGATCGTTCCTTTCGGATTCTTTTGAAAGTACGAAACGACTTGTTCAGCCATTTGCGTTTCTGTCACTGTACCTTGATTGATTTCGACTTGACCTGTTCTCGTTACTCCAATCACTAACGGATCAGCAGGTGCTTCTTTGTTCGCGCCTTTTTCCGAACTCGGTAGCGTTGCATCTACCGATTGAAAATTCGTCAACGTCATCGACACGATAATAAAAAACGTCAGAATCGTCATAATCACGTCCATCATCGGCACGAGATTGACTTCTGGCATTTGCGATCCTTTGTGCTGATTCTTGAATCTCATAATCTACCTTAAACTGGGAGTCCAGTCGAATCGGTCTGCTGAGAACGCCCCGCCATTTCTACTCGCGCAAGCTCATTCATCGCAGGTTCGTACCAATATTGACGATAAATCAATTCCAACTCGCTGCCAACCTTAGAAAAATAGTCGATTTGTTTGCCTTGCAGCGTCACCGAGACTCGGAAGATACAGAGCGCGATGATTGCCACGACCATACCGCCCGCCGTAGTCGTTAAGGCTTCTCCGATTCCGGCGGCGGCTTTTGTGGTGGATTCGGCAGAAGCAGCCCCACCGCCTACATTTAGGTTGGCAAAGGTAATCATCAGACCTGTCACGGTTCCCAACAGTCCGAGCAGTGGCGCGATCGCGATCGTACTCTCAAGCAATTTATCGCCTTTTCGCATTTTGGCAAACTCTTCATCGCCTGCGGTTTCGAGTGCGAGGCGAAAAGTTTCGGGAGTTGGTTGATTCAGCTTGAGCGGAGCCAGCAAAAAGCGTCCGATCGGCGACTCAGACCGCTCTGCGATCGTTCGTGCATCAACTAAGCTATATTTCGCGACTTCTAGAACATCGTGGGCAAGCTTCGCCTCAGTCCGCAGTAAAGGAATCCAAAACGTCGATCGTTCAAACGCACAAGCAAACGTTGCAACAGACAAGCCGACGAGCGGGATCATGATCGGCCCGCCTTTTGCAAGAACTTCGTAGAGATTAGACATAACGTACTGAACTGGCGTACTGAACTGATCCGGGAAAGTTGTCAAAGAAATGCAGATTGTCGAACAAAGTGAACTTCTCGCGTGAAGGCTCGATCGAATTTGATGAATGCTTGAGATTCACGTAAGAGATCTAATCAACACAAAGCAAACTCCTGTTTAGCTTATCGGAAACATCCGTTCAACCAGGTTAAGGCAGCGTAATGAACAATCGAAATTCTAGTTAAGAACAATAAAAAATAACGTTACGTGAATACAACGGCGTTAAATCGAAGAATGACAAGGTTAGCGATCGCGTATCTCCTGCTGAAGTAACACTGCTTCACTCGCATCCGTTTCCGCAAGTCAATATCAAGACTGTCTAACAGATCAATCATAACGGCGTGGAGTATAGACCCAAACTCCGCCGTCTGCACGATCGATCACTCGCGTCTTGCTTGAGCCAATCAAAATCACGGTTCTCATGTCGGCATCGTCGATCGCTAAATCCCCTAAAATTTTCACCTGAATCTGTTGTCCGGGTCTGCCTAAGTTACGAGCAAGAACAATTGGAGTGTCAGGCGATCGAGAGTTCAACAATAAGGCTTTCGCTTTTTCGAGTTGCCAAGTGCGCGTTTTAGAAACGGGATTGTAAAAGGCGATCGCAAAGTCTGCTTGAGCGGCGGCAGCGATGCGATCGGCGATCGTTGCCCAAGGTTTGAGAATGTCTGAGAGCGAAATCGCACAGAAATCATGTCCCAACGGTGCGCCCACTTGAGCCGCCGCCGCTTGCATCGCCGAAATTCCGGGGCAAACTTGAAGGTCGATCTTGCTCCAGTCCGGTTTATGGTCGCGCTCTAGAACCTCAAACACTGCTGCCGCCATTGCATAAATGCCCGGATCGCCGGATGACACCATCACAACCGATCGCCCCGCTGCTGCCAAATCTAGCGCCAGTGCTGCCCGCTCTAGCTCTTCACGATTATCAAAGACATGAAGGCGCTGTGTTGTGCGGAGCGGTTCGACTAAGTTCAAATAGGTTTGATAACCGATCCAATCAGTCGCCGATCGCAGCACTTCTTTAACTTGAGGAGACATCCACTCGGCTGAGCCGGGACCTGTGCCAACAATGGCAAGCCGTTTGATTGCAGTTCGCTGATAAACCAAACAATCTGCACGACCTGCGCTGCCCTTCAGCTCAGCGGAGCTGTCCCCTTGCTCTGTAATTTTGATGGTTAATTGGGCATCAGGCGTGATCGGTAGCTGACTCTCCACCAGCCAAGGCGCATCGCCCTCAATCTTAACGGTCGCTCCTGCGAGTAAATCTGCTAGAAAAGTTTTTGCATCATCAGGATTGAGCAAGCGATATTCCTTGGGTGGAGCGAGCAATGCCGTGCGAAATCGAATGTCTCCGCTCGTAGTGATTGCGGGCACAACTTCAAAAATTGCAGCAATTTGACGCGCTAGATCATTTACGCCCTGCAAGCCACCCAGTAAGGGAACCACTGCGCTACCATCTTCTGCGATCGCAAGCACAGGTGGTTCTTGCCATTTATTGTTTAACAGAGGTGCAACGGTGCGAATCAAGATTCCCGCAGCACAAATTCCCACGATCGCAGTCCCTTGACTGAACAATTCGCGCACGGTTTCCCCGAACTGAGTAAAGGCGCGATCGGCTCCATGAGTCCGATGTTCTAAGCCGTACAAAGTTGCATTCGGGAAAGTATTCACAATCTGACGAGCGATCGGAATACTGGCTTGACTCAAGACAATTACTGCGATCGTAGAAGAAGTTAAGGCTGCCATTGACTCGGAATTACAATCATTGAGAAATAAGGAACTTCAGCTGGATTCATTTGATCAATCGGCACAACGCGCTGATCGGGCATGGTTGCACGTTCAATGTATTTGGCACGATCGTACAGTCCCAACTGTTTCAGCACACTGACAACTTTATTGAAGTGCTTACCCAGTTTGATGATTGCAGCAGCATCAGCGACTGATAACCGCGATGCTAACTCTTCTTCAGGAAGAATGGCCGAGACCACCATAAACACATCATTGCGGTAAGTTAAAGGCGTTCCTAAAATCGCTGGGCTTGCCATCACACAAGACACACCCGGAATCACCTCAGTTTGAAATCGATCGGACAAGCGATTGTACAGATACATAAACGATCCAAAAAAGAATGGATCACCTTCACACAGCACCGCCACATCACGCCCTGCTTCTAGATGTTCTGCCAGCGTTTCTGCGGCTTTATCGTAGTAAGGCTGTGCTGATTCTTCGAGCTTAAACGGAAAATACATCGGCACTTCGATTTGTTCGGGTCGGAGATATTCCGCCACGATCGATCGTGCCAATTTGCGCCCACTATCCGACATCGGATAAGCCACGACTGAGGACGATCGCAGCACCCGAAACGCTTTCATTGTCAGTAGTTCTGGATCTCCAGGGCCAATGCCAATGCCATAAAGCCGACCTGTCATATTTATATCTCCTCTTGTTTTGCTAAAGCATTTACCGCTGCCGCTGCGATCGCGCTTCCACCCCGCCGCCCGTGCAGCGTGATAAACGGGACACCCCGACTATTTGCCGCAAGTTCCGCCTTTGACTCTGCGGCCCCGACAAATCCCACCGGAAACCCTAAAATCAGCGCGGGCTTTGGCGCACCTTCGTCTAATAACTCCAGCAACCGAAACAACGCTGTCGGAGCATTGCCGATCGCTATGACTGATCCACCCAATATGGGTTTCCAAAGTTCCAAAGCGGCAGCTGATCGCGTGTTGTTGATCGATCGTGCAAGTTCTGGAACCATCGAATCATTGAGCGTACAGACTACCTGATTATCTACAGGTAAGCGTTTGCGGGTCACGCCATTTGCCACCATCTGAGCATCACACAGAATCGGAGCACCGATCGCAAGCGCCGATCGCCCCACTTCCACTGCATCCGGAGAAGCCTCGATATCTTCAGCCAAATCAGTCATTCCGCAAGCATGAATTAACCGGACTGCGACATGAGCCAGATCAGCAGGTAAGCGATCGAGTCGAGCTTCTGCGCGAATAATGGCAAAGGATTTGCGGTAGATATCGTCACCGTTACGAATGTAATCAATCATGTAGCGTGTTAATTAACTCTACGATCGTCGAAAGTTCACTTGCGAGAATCGGACGATCGCTGAGGGGTCGATCGCCTGCAAACAAAGCATAAGCTTCAGAGCCTTGCACAGTTGTTCCCAGCAGAGTAAATTCTGCGGGGCTGGGTTGAGCGCATCGTTTTGGGCAACCAGTAACATGAATGTTAACAGGATGTTTTAATTGGTCGATCAAGGTTAATGCGTGGGCTTGAGTGTGAGTTTCTGAGGCTGCACAGCCTGGTTTTCCAGCACAGGCAACCACTGTAGAATCGATCAAATCGGTGGAAAGCTCAAGCGCTGCGATCGCGTCGAGCACCGTTGCTGTCTGGTCGATCGCCACGTCGGGAAGCAAAATAGACTGCCAGGGGGTGAGCCGCAATTCTCCAGAACCGTAAGTTTCCGCCAGTTGAATCAGGCCTCGAAGCTGAGCGATCGTCATCCACCCCAGTCTGAGCGCAATTCCAATATAAGCCCGTCCGGGTTGGCGCTGCGGTTGAATGCCTAAATACTGCGTTAGCTCTGTTCGTGTTCGAGCAGGGGAAATCGAAGCATCTGAATCACGCTCAAACTGAAACGGAACGCGCTCAAGATACGATTCAATCCCCCAATCTTTTAATAAATCTCGCAGACGTGGCTTTTTCTGACTTTGGGACTGCTGCACATAAGCGAGATACGTTTGCGTCAGCGCTGCGATCGCTGCCACACAATCTGACTTTTTGATTAGCACACCTGTCTCATAGAATCGCCGATTGCTCCCCAGCGTCAACTTAAACCGATCGCACGTCACCGCAGAAAGCTGAATCTCATTGTACCGATGCTGCCAAACTGATTCGGATCTCGCCCCAATCCCGATCGCTCCACCGCCATCAATTCCAATACTAAATTTAGGCGGCAGTCCGATCAATTCAGGCGTGTTCTGAAGATCAGTATCAATTGCCTGAACTAGCGATCGCACATCGATTAACTCTGCTGGATCAATTCCTGCCGTTGGGCTTGCCATGATATTTCTGAGGTGATCCAGGTGTGGATTCTGAGATGCAAGTCCGACCGATTGCAGCGTGCTAAACACTTTGGGACTCGGAATCGATCGCAGCGCGCGAAACTGAAGATTCGCGCGGTTCGTCACTTGAACCCTGGAAGTCTGCCAGCGATCGGCAATTTCGACGATCGCAACCGCTTGATCACGACTTATACAACCGCCCGGAACGCGAATCCGAATCAACGTTCCGTCTTGAGCAGCGGTGCCATAAAACAAGCCTGGACAGGGATTTGATGCAGCCAACCAACTCATGAATACGCCCCTTCTCCGTGAGTCGCAGAGAATTAAACAGACTGCTCAAGATTGGCATTCTGACTCGAACCCTTGTTCATTACAGGGTTCATCACAGTTGCGCCACAGTGCCGGAATCTGACCGGACTTTCCCAATCCTAAGCCAATGCAGCATATCACACTCAATTCACTCGCATTCCGATAGTTACCTCTTTCTTAAGAAAACTGAAAATTGACAAATTTAGAAGTTTTTACGGATTGTAATAATTGCGATCGTTGCTTTTCAATTCATAGTTGCGTTCATTTGTAAACTCTCTACTCAGCGATCCCGATTTCTAACTCTTGCTAGAGGAGTACCGCGATTCTGCTGGGGATACTTATTGCAGGGCGCGATCAAAAAGTGACGCTAAAAACAGGTTTCTTGTTTCGTCACTTCAAAAAGTCTGATTTGTAATAAGTGAGTTTGCTATGTGTTTCTCTCTGATCCCTATCCTGTTTTTGCACTTCTAGTTCGCCTTTGTACAGCTCTAAACAATTATTTCTCACGATTTAGAGCGATCCCCGAAATCTAAAATCAATATGAAACTCCATTTTCGCAATTGATTGCTAAAAGCGAGATATAGCAACGATTTTCAAGGTTTTTATAAACACACATTCCTGCGAACCTGCTTAACAATAAGAATCAGAAACACAGTAATTGTGAACCCCGGTTAATCGTTCTAATCGGTATTGAGTATAGGCAACTTACTCAATATTTCTTAATTGACTTCACTCAACAACAAACCAAAATACTTCATAAGAAGTAGTCCTGCTGTTTCACATTCGCACTCTAACCTGTCCGAGAACATGAACAATAACGATGCCTTGACCTCAATCTGTCGCCACTGTCGATTCTATTCTCCTGAAGGACGGCGCGGTGGACACTGTAATCAACTCAATGTCGCCGTTCAAAGTACCTGGAAATCTTGTTCTCTGGCAACTCCAATTTTTGAACCAGAATGGGAAGTCGCCCCCTGGCATCCTGAAGTAGCATTTGCCCGATCGCGCAGTACGACCGGCGCTGGAGGAAACTCATTTACCAGCGCCTTTCCTTGTGTCATTGAGTCTGGGGCAATGCTTTCAGAGTCGGAAGTTACGGCTTCTTCGCTCTAGGCGTTAAGCAAAGCGTTAGGCAAAATTGGGCATCGCATCCTCATATCAAGGGTGCGATTTTTTCATGCAAAAGCGTCGAAATCAAGCTGACCTCGACATTCAATCGAATTCTGTTGGGGCTTCAGAGTTGCGAATCGCTAAGGATTTTGAGCGGGAGCCGCTTGTCTGGGGGACTCTGCACCATCTAAAACAATCAAGCGCTGATTCGGGTCTGCACGATTCGTTTGCTCCTGAACGATCGCGGTTGCCTGCTGCGGATCGAAATAGCGGTTAAAGTCTGCTTTCAAGCGAGTCACTCGCGTCTCAGCGATCTGGACTTCCGCTTGAATTTCTTTGAGTTTTGTCTGCTGGCTGATGCTCTGAGGAATAAGCTGCACCAATGCCGCGATCGCGGCGCTAGAAATGACAGCATTTACACCCAGTTTCGCGATCGCTTCAGCCGCTAAAATACGATGTCTGCTGGCTGACTGCACAGGCTGCGGACGGGCACGACGTGCAGACTGTCGAGAGCGGCGAGGCTTGGGAGATTCAGGCGGCTGTGGAAGAGGAAGTGCATTCATGGGTTCGTTAGCGTGTGATAGCAGATAGCAAAAGAAAGTCACTCAGGCACAAAAAACTTTCATCCAGAAGTATTCACGCTTAGGTTTCACTTTTAACGTGAATAACGTGAATTCCTGTAACTTAACTGAGTTCGATGTTCTTGTATAAGAGACTGACCAAAATTTCTCACCGATTCAACGGGAAGAATATCAAACTTTAATTCATCAAAGGATTGACTTTCAAAATTTGATTATCAGTAGAGCTTATTCAAGATTACAAATCTGGCACCCAAAATCAAGAAGTACGAGTGAACTAAGCACAGTTACAACAAAAAAGAACTGAAAACTGAGAGAAAAGCTTTGAATTTTTTCGCAGTCTTGAATGGCGCTTTTTTGTGCTTTTCGATCGCGATATGTTCGCCTACCTGCTTGGAAAGAACCCATTTAGGCAGGAAACTCGCCTAGATAGTTTACTAGCTGAATCGAAAAATGAGCACTGAATTGACAGTTTTCTTTTAACGATTTGCCTGTTCACCATCAAGGCGAGTTTCTTGCTTTGGTCGGAACCTACTGATTCGGAACCTACTTATACAGTTCAGTGGCTAACCGAAACGCGAGGACTCCCGGAATGAGAGCCACGACCAGTGCAACCAGAACTTGAGTATCGGATAAAGACATTGTGTGAAAACTCCTTATCTCAGGGTATCGTTCCTCAATGTGAACGAAAATGCACATTTCGGGAAGTAGTTCGTAACAAGATGCAACAGAGCGTGTCCCGATTAAGCTTCGTGCTGGGCGGGATGTTGCTCTAAAGTTGGGTTGTGTTCGACGTGACGCTCGTACCAGCGCATTAGGGGGGTTGAAGTTACGCCATGCAGCAGGACGGAAATGACGATCGTCCAAAAGGTAATCCAGGCGATTTGTTCACCCGTCTCACCCATCAGCCCATGACCGAACGTGTAAGCGAGATAGTAAATCGAACCGACTCCGCGAATTCCGAACCAGCCATAAAGCCAGCGCGTTGCGGGATGAACCTTTAAACCGATCGTGCTAATCCAAGTTCCCAATGGGCGAATCACAAAGATTAAGCTAAAGGCAATTAGAAACGCATCGCCCGCATATTTCAGCATCGGTTGAAATCGCAGCATCGAGCCGAGTAGGAGAATGGTTCCGATTTCTGATAGTTTTTCTAACCGTTCGATGAAGTGGAGTTGATTTTTTGTGTACTCGGTATTTCGCCGTCTTCGCATGGCGATTCCTGCAATAAAGACAGCTAAAAACCCATATCCGTTGATTAACTCAGTCACGGCATAGGTAATGAGAATGGCGCTGAGGGCGACGAAATCTTCCATCAAGTCATCGGGAGTCCGAAAGCGTTCGAGTTTTTTATCAATCCATTTGATCGCTTTCGCGACCACAAATCCAGCGACTAATCCGGCAAGAATTGCCCATACCACATCAATTATGAGCCATTCGCGAAACCAACTGCGCCAATCGCCTTTTTCGATCGAGTGAATGCCAAAGTAGACAAACGGAAACGCCAACGCATCATTCAGTCCGCCTTCGGAAGTGATGCCAAATCTCAATTCATCGCGATCGTGCGGGTCTTCGAGCTGTACTTCTGCGGCGAGAACCGGGTCAGTCGGGGCAAGAATTGCACCTAAAAGAATGGCTAATCCCCAGTCTAATTTGAGAATAAAATGCGAGATCGCAGCAATTGAAAAAATCGTGATCGGCATTAATAAACCGATTAATCGCGTGGTCGATCGCCAAGCCCAAAATTGCATTGGACGATTCATTTTGAGTCCGCAGCTAAAGAGCGAAATCAAGACGACTATTTCCGTCACTCGCTCTAAAAAATTTGCGTCTGGGCGAGCCTGAATCAGATTAAAACCATACGGACTTAAAATGATACCAACAAGTAGATAAATCAGTGCATAAGAGAGCGGTAAGCGGGCGATCCATCCTGCTCCCAGCGTTACCATTAGTAGCAGTAAGCCGATGACTAATAAACCAAGAATATAAACATCCACAGGTGCTTTCCCACATTGCATTCGTCTTTACTCTAATGGGGCATCTGGTTATGTCCTATTCGTCTGCTGATAGATTCGCCGTCTTTCTCAGGGCTTAGGAATATAGCCCCATTTATCGTTAAGTTTGACTCGCGCTAATCCTTCGTGAAATGCGCCTGCCTCTTCAAACTGAGGCGCGATCGCAATCTTTCCGGTTGGGTCGATGTAGCCCCACTTGTCCCCAATTTTGACGGGAGCAAATCCTTCTTGAAAGCTTGCAGCAAATTCGTATTTTGGCTCGATTACAAATTTGCCGAATTTATCAATGTAGCCCCATTTTTGATTGCTTTGAGCTAAGGCTAAACCGTTAGAGAAATCAGAGGCGAATGAATACTGAGGTGCGATCGCAACTTTTCCCCTGGAATCGACATATCCCCAACGCTCACCAACTCGGACGCGCCCCATTGCATCGGAAAGATTAAACGCGCCATCAAATTGAGGTTGGGCGACAAATTGACCGTTTTGGTTGATGTAGCCCCATTTTTGACCGATTCGAGCCGCCGCTAATCCCCCAGAAAATCGCCAAGCATCATCGAATTTTGGCTCAATTTTGATCTGTCCAGTTGGGTCAATGTAGCCATATTTTGCGCCCAATTTTACGGCTGCGAGTCCTTGAGAGAATCCGGAGGTCAGTTCAAATTTCGGCGGGATCACTACCTCACCTGTAGGTTTAATAAATCCGTAGCGTCGATCGACGCGGATGGCAGCCAGTCCTTCTTGAAATTTTGACACTTGCTCAAATTTTGGCTCGATCGCGAACTCACCCTGCCGATTCAAATAACCAAATAAACCGCCGAGTTTGACGATCGCTAATCCTTCAGAAAACGGTGCGTAGGCTTCAAGCTCGATTTTTGGCGTAACGGTTAATCTCCCAGCGCGATCGATGTAGCGAAATTCTCGTCCGAACTGCACTAACGCTGCACCTTCAGCGAAGTCACTTGCGCTATCAAACTGATTTTCGATTGCAAGTGGAGTGGGTGTGACAGCGATAGCGCGTTGTGCGATTGCAATTCTCGGAGGAGCCGTGCAAGCTTCGATCGTTACCAAGCTGAGAGCCGCAAGCAAAAAGAGGCGAAACATCATCGAAATATCAGTAACACATACGCTTAAGTGTAACGAGGAACAACAGTTTGAACATTAAAACTAGGTGAAAGTCGATCATCGCCTAAAACTATTGCTGCAAATTACTGACTATGCCGTAGAGTAGTTGCGCTTTATCTGAGGTAGCAAATTTAATATCGCTAACTAGGATGTTCGTGATGTTGGAAATGCCTAAAGTTGCTTTGATTGCCGGAACTTATTTACCCGATCGCTGTGGGGTGGCTCACTATACGGCACGACTGCGATCGGAACTGTCGATCGATACTATTGTTTTAACGACAACTGAAGCCGCCAAACTTGCCAACGATCCAAGCGTCTTAGGCGTTGTAGAGGACTGGAATTTACAGAATCTACCTGCACTGGTGCAAGCAATTCATCAAACGCAGGCGGATCTCTTGCACATTCAACATGCAGCAGGGACTTATGGATTCGATCGAGCCATCTTTCTGTTACCGATCGTACTTCGGGCTACAGGATGGCATAAACCGATCATCACCACTGCCCACGAATATGGCTGGTGGGAATGGCAGCCGAAATGGATTCCAGCTGCATTGTTAGAGAGCTTGAAACAGTGGGGTCAACAGCAGCAATGGTGGGATCGTGAAGATGGTTTTTTGCTAACTCAAAGTGCTGCAATTATCACAACGAATGATGAGGCTGAAAAAGTAATTGTCGATCGTCTCCCCGATGCAAAAGTACATCGAATTCCAATCGGTGCAAATATTGATGTGACTGCGTGTAAGACTGCAAGACAAAAGCTATTAGAGAACTGTGGTTGGTCTGAGGATGTGACTGCGATCGCGTTCTTCGGATTTTTGCATCCGGTGAAAGGTTTGGAAACATTGCTCAAGGCTTTTCAGATCGTAGTGCAGCAGCAACCTCAAGCACGATTGATTTTAATAGGTGGGGTTGAAAGCCTAGCGTTGCGTGGAGCAGAGGCTAAACAGTATTGGAACAAGCTAGAAAGCACGCTTTCTGAGCTGCAACTCAATGGTAGAGTTCACATGACAGGCTATGTTCCAGGGGAGGTTGCTTCTGTTTATCTATCGGGTGCTGATATCGGAGTGCTACCGTTTAATCATGGTGTGACCCTGAAAAGCGGCTCATTACTAGCATTAATGGCACATCAATTACCTGTGATTGCAACTCGATCGACGGATTCAACCTTAACTAGCCTAGTTAAACAGATTCCGTCGCGTAATTCTGATGCACTAATTCATGCACTGTTAGAGCTAATTGAAGATCCATCAGAGCGATTTCGCTTAGCTCAACAAGGGTATCAATTCGTGCAACAGCTCAACTGGAAAACGATCGCCGAAGCTCATCTTGCAATCTATCGATCGGTGTTGTCTCATGCTTAAAGTTGTGGTCTACACTGATTCGGAAGGAATTGGTGGTGCAGAAATTAGCTTAGGTCATTTAGTTGCAACTACCTCGGCAGACGTAACTGTAGTCGGTGTTTCTGAGACTGTGGTGAATGCAATTGCCCACGATCGTCCTAAATTTATTCTGCCTAAAACACTTTTCTCGCATTGGTTAACCTTCGCTCGATTGCAGCCCGATATCATTCACATCAATTGCTGTACACCCTGGGCTTGTGCGATCGGTCTAACAGCCGCATTGATGATTCCAAACGCCAGAGCGGTTCGAGTGGATCAATTACCGCTCAGAACGACTGATGCGATCGAGCTTTGGCGCACTCGATTTCTATCCTTGCGGCTTGATGCTCATGTTGCCGTAGGAAAGAAGAGCACTCAACGCATGGAGGACTTTTACGCGCTCGGTCGCAATTCAGTAATCTCGATTCCGAATGGTGTACCGGATTTAGGAGAAGCTCAATTAGTCACGGCAGACACCATGACCGTCGGAAGCATCGGGCGATTAGATGCAATGAAAGCGCATGAAATTTTATTGAAAGCGATCGCTCAAACTGAGAACATCAATGCGGTAATTTTAGGTGAAGGGTCAGAGCGATCGAACTTAGAACAACTGGCAATTGATCTAGGTATTCAAGCGCGAGTTCAGCTTTTAGGTTGGGTGGACAGTCCGCGATCGTATCTATCAAAATTCGATGTGGTGGCAATGCCCTCTCGCTCAGAAGGCTTTCCTTTAGCAATGGTCGAAGCCATGTTAGCGGCTCGTCCGGTGATTGCTACACGAGTTGGAAGTATGCCCGAAGCGGTGATTGATGGTGTAACGGGATGGTTGATCGAAAAGAACGATGTGGATGGATTGGTAAAAGCTTTAATGCGATCGCGAGATGATGTCCCTCTACGTCTGCAAATGGGGCAACAAGCCAGACAAATGGCACTATCGAATTACACGGTTGAAGCAATGACCAAACAATATGAGCAACTTTGGCAGGAATTGAGAGGGAAGGCACGATCGCCTAGATTTCGGGTTTCTCGCCCGAAGGATTAACGTCAGTTCGATGAGTTTTTTCGCTTCGATTTGAGCCGATCTGCCCCCTAAATCCCCCATTTTGGGGGACTTAGAGAATCGCGATTCCCCAAATTTAAGCGCCTTCTAAGCTTCAAAGTCTCCCACTCGTGGGGGATTTAGGGGGCTACCCGCAGATCCAAACGCAGCCAAGACTTGTATCGAACTCACGTTAATTTACAAATTAATAGAGAATCGAGAATTAATGCTCAAAATCGAATCGTGAACAGAATTGCAACAGTCACAAAACAAGATAGAACATCACTAGCTAATAGATGAATGAATTGGAGGGACGGGGAAATGTTTCATCTATTATTCAAGTTCTTTGGAGTTCACCACTCATCCGCAGAATTGGAAAACTTCAGACCAGCGAATCCTTTGTTTGATCCAATGCGCTTTGAAGGGCAAGCGATCGTGGACGAAGTACTAATTCCCAATCGGCAGGGGTCGAATCGGTAACACCTTGATCATCGCACCGTTGAACTTTGTGCCAGTCGCTTAAGCAGAGAGTGAGAAGATCCAGCATCTCCCCACTCTAGAAGCTGTTTGGTTAGCTAACCTGACGATTTCCGGCTTCTGGTTCTCGGCTCTCTAAGCGCGATCGCGGATTGATGCCGATCGCAGTTCTCGGTCTCGATAGCTTAAATTTCGGCATCAAGTCGGGTTTACCCATACCGTAGGTGAGCGCATAGCTTTGCGATAATCCCCACAGCCACAAAGCCGGAAATCTTGGCTCTAACCAGGGTTGAACCTGAAACAGCAATTTCGGAAACCAGCCGCTCAAAATCCAGCTAATCAAAGCATTCACCCCGAAGCTAAGATAGCTTCTTGTCCAGCGTAATAAGTCTTTTGCGCCTGCCATTTGCCAGATCCAGAGCAAGAGAGATGGATTCTTCCAACCCGCAACGATCGCCATCCTGTTGAATCTTGTCCAGGTGACGCGATCTTTGATGAACGCATCTGCGATCGCAGGCGGCTGCGTCGCCAACACATCAAAGAATGTATTCAACATCGAGTTGACTTGCTGCGGTGGCAAGGATTTTCCGGTCGGAACCATCATGCCCCTAGAAAACATCCAGGTGACAGAGATATTGCTTTGATAGGCTCGAATTGCATTCAGATATTGTTTCGTTAACAAATCATGCTTGAGTGCTGTATCGAGCAACTGAGTCAAGCGGGAAAGATTTCGCACCAGTGAGCCGAATCCGGTAAACACTAGCGGCGATTGCAAGGAGGCAGCATCACCGATCGCAATGAGCCGATCGAATGCCACCGTCCGATCGCGGCTACTAGTGCTGAAATGTCCAGGAATATAGCCAAAGGTTGCTTTCTTCCAGACCAGCTTATCCATGTCGCAACGTCGATATTCCGGCAAAATCGTGAAAAAGTCCTCATACATTTCCAACAGTGATCCAGGGTTTTCGGGATGCACTTGATGATAGTGAAATAGATAAAATGTAAGTTCTTTACCTTCGGCTGGGAACAGTTCCCAAATCAATTGACGTCCGCGTGAAATGTCGCCGTGACTGTTCAACACATCGCCATAGTGACTATCCCACACTGCTGGATCAAAGCCGTCTGAAATTACTGCGCCAACGGTTGGACAGACACTATCAAACGCCCGTCCACCGTTTAATTGCCACGCGATCGGCGAAGCCGTTCCCATGGCATCGACTAACAATCGTCCGGTGATTTGTCTATCGCTTTGGGTTGGGAGATGCGTTGCATAAATAGTCACTTGATTGCGGCTGATGTCAGCGCGTTGAAATTCAGTTTCATCCCAAATCTCGCCGCCTGCTTCGCGGAGTTTATCGCCGCAGAGTTTGAGAAATTTCTCAGCATCGATCGCAACGTTTAGAACCGTAGGCGTATGCAGAATTTTTGCCTTCGCTTGCGGTGGATTATTCGCATCGAAGAACTTGTGAAACCCATCGACGTACTCATTAGCAATCACGCGATCGAACTCGGCTGCGGTGAACAATCCCAGATCAATCAAACTCTGGAACTCACCGCGCGAAATATTCCATTCCCGGTTCATCCGTCCAAAGGGCATCCGCTCAAGCAGCAACACGCGATAGCCTAGTCTCGCCATTACTGCCGCATGAACAATTCCCAATGCCCCGCCAACATAGACCAGATCAAACGCAGTCTTTGCAGGCGAGATATTGCCATCATCGGTCACAAACACAACTTGCTTAGGAGCCTGCGGTGCCCGAACTCCCTCGCGCCAGCGCTGTTCCCACCAGTAAACTCGATTGAGATCATATTCCCCGTTCGGGATTTTCTTGAAGAACTCTACGGTTTTGGGATAGTACGGTGCTAATGCCTCAAAAATGGAGTGTTGCGATAGATCAAGGTTTGGCGGTTCCGGGTAAAGGTTTGGAAACTGTGTTCTAATCGCGCTGACAAAGTGATTAATAATTTGTTTTTCGTGGGCGATCGTGCCTGTACGAAAAACTTTAAGATAAGTCGATCGCTGAAGCGACCAGACAAAAATTGAAAGCTCACCGCCCAAAGTTAGCCGAATTCCGGCAGGAGTTTGTGTTTTTTCGCCGCGATCGGGGTGATAATCCGTGTGTAGCCACTGAATCACAGCATTGGTATCAGGGGTAGGAACTTCGAGATAAAGAATTTCTTTCATGAGTGGGTTCTAAACTCCGAAATAAGAACGAAAGCGGATTGACAAATTGAGGGAAAACAAGCTACTCCTGATACCAACTTCAGAAACTTCACATCATTTCATTATTCATGATTGAAGCCGCCAGATTGGATCTGCCCAATGAATTATCCTAGTCCGCGCCCCGTCTCCAAATCTATCCCACCATTAGCAGAAGTGATGGAAGATGATACGCTGCTAGAAGTTGAGCAGCGCTATTGGTGGCGTGAAAAGGTGGCGCAGGCATGGGAAGTCACACAGGATGAAGCAGGTTCTAGGAATTGATCTCGGTGGAACGGCGATTAAGCTAGGGCAGTTTGAGAGCGATGGCACCTGTCTGCGATCGTGTTCGATTCCGACTCCGCAGCCTGCAATTCCCGAAGCCGTTCTCGATGCGCTCGTTGAGGCAATTGAGCAACTTGATCCGAATCGAGAGGCTTTGGCGATCGGGGTTGGAATGCCAGGGCCGACCGATGCAGCGGGACGCATTGCGCGAATTGCGATTAATCTACCGGATTGGGTCGATGTGCCGCTGGCGGATTGGTTAGAAGCGAAAACCGGACGACCCACGATCGCCGCGAATGATGCCAATTGCGCCGGATTGGGAGAGGCTTGGTTAGGAGCGGGGCGATCGTTTCGCAATTTCATTTTGCTGACGTTGGGAACGGGAGTGGGCGGAGCGATTATGCTCAATGGTGAACTATTTATCGGGCACAACGGTGCAGCAGGTGAACTAGGGCTGATTAGTCTCGATGCGAATGGTACGCTCTGCAATAGTGGTAATCGTGGATCGCTAGAGCAGCATCTCTCGATCGGAGCAATTCGCCGACGCACCGGAAAAGCACCGGACGAATTAGGGCAATTGGCACGATCGGGCGATCCGGAAGCGCTCTCGTTTTGGCGATCATATGGGCGCGATTTGGGTGTTGGATTGACGAGCTTAGTTTATGTGCTGACACCAGAAGCGATCGTCATCGGGGGCGGTGTGAGCGCGAGTGCGGAGTTTTTCTTACCGAGTGCGATCGCTGAAATTGAACAGCGAGTCATGCCTACTTCGCGGGAAGGATTACGGATTTTGAGAGCAGAATTGGGAAATCGAGCAGGAATGGTTGGAGCCGCGAAACTAGCGCTCGACCGATATTGCACCGAGGAATTAAGTTCGACCCGTTAGGATAGGGTTTGCTCTTCGCTTTTTTAGAGCCGTTTGGGGCTTTCAGCAGCAAGATTGGTGCGTCAACTGAGACAAATTGCGTTAAAAACAGGAATGTTGCTGTTTGAAGTGGGAGCAGTCTTGCTCAAAGTAGGAACGTTTCGCTTCTGAACACAAATGTTGCTGTTTGAAGGGGGAACAGTCTTGCTCAAAGTAGGAATGTTTCGCTTCTGAACACGAATGTTGCTGCTTGAAGTGGGAATAGTCTTGCTTAAAGTAGGAATGTTGCTGTTTTGAGGGGAAATGTTCCGATTAAAGATAGCAGTGACGCTGTTCTGAATGAGATGGGAGCGATCGAGAATGACAAACCGCATGGATAAAGCACTATCTTAGAAGCGTAAAATTGCTCATTTAATCACGCATCTCTCGACAAGTAAAATTACGTCCTCAGTTTATCCAACCGTTTCGATTAGAGCAGACAAGTGCAAGTCTATCGCCCTCCTCTTCTTGCAAAGTGCAGCCACCACCCAGCACCAAAGAATCTTTTTCAACCCGCTAGGATAGAATCTGACCTTCACTTTTGACGCGATCGCTCATGTTGTACCGACGTTTTGGACGCACTGAACTTCAGATGCCTGTATTTTCATGCGGGGGAATGCGCTATCAATACAAATGGCAAGATGTCCCTCGCGATCAAGTTCCAGCAGACAATCAGGCAAACTTAGAAGCCACCATTCGACGAGCATTTGCGTTAGGAATTCATCACATCGAAACCGCTCGCGGCTATGGCTCTTCGGAGATGCAGTTGGGTCAAATTTTGCCAAAAATCCCCCGCGAAAAGCTGATTTGCCAAACCAAAGTCGTGCCAATGGCAGATCCGTCATCGTTTCGCAATACGTTTGAACGATCGCTCAAATACCTCAAACTGGATTACGTCGATCTCTTGGGGCTGCATGGAATTAACAATGCAGAAACGCTAGAACAGGCGCTGCGCTGCCTAGAAGTCGTGCGAAAGCTACAAGATCAAGGAAAAGTCCGATCGGTGGGATTTTCCACGCACGGATTGACCGATATTATTACCCAGGCGATCGAAACCGATCAGTTCGATTACGTCAATTTGCACTGGTACTACATCAATCAGCAAAACTGGAGCGCGATCGAAGCCGCAACCCGTCACGATATGGGCGTTTTCATCATCAGCCCCTCCAACAAAGGCGGCAACCTCTACAATCCACCCCAGCGCTTAGTGGATCTCTGTGCGCCGCTTTCCCCGATCGTGTTTAACAATCTCTTCTGTCTGAGCCATCCGCAAGTCCACACCCTCAGCGTCGGAGCCGCAAAACCGAGCGATTTCGATGAACACCTGAAAACCTTAGACCTGCTCGATCGCGCCGATGAACTCCTCCCCCCGATTCTTGAACGACTAGAGCAATCGGCAATCGATCGTCTCGGTGCCGATTGGGTAAAACGCTGGCAAACTGGATTACCCACGGTTGACGAAACCCCCGGACGGCTGAATCTGCACACAATTTTATGGCTACGGAATTTAGCGATCGCTTACGATTTGGTCGATTACGCCAAAATGCGCTATAACTTGCTCGGTCAAGGCAGTCACTGGTTTCCGGGAGCGCGGGTGAATGAAATCGACATCGCAGCCCTGCGACCCTGCTTAGTTGACAGTCCCTTTGCCGATCGCATCCCAGAATTACTGCACGAAACCCACCAACTGCTAGCCGGTGAAGCCGTCAAGCGATTATCCGAGCAATAACCATTGAAAAATTTCTTCTAAATTAAACGGCTCAAACTTTTTCCGGCGAGGTAAAGTAAGTAGATTCGTTTTATTGCCCTCAGTACAGACACTGAATTTTTCTCGTGATAGCCATCTACCCCGGTAGCTTTGACCCGATTACCTACGGACATCTCGACATTATCAGGCGAGGTGCGCTATTGTTCGATCGCGTCATTGTTGCCGTGCTGCGAAATCCCAACAAAACTCCGCTCTTTAGCGTTCAAGAGCGCCTCGATCAAATTCAGATCGCGGCTCACCACCTTCCTAACGTTGAAGTCGATAGTTTTGAAGGGTTAACCGTGACCTACGCTCAGATGCAGGGAGCGACCGCCCTGATTCGAGGATTACGCGCTGTCTCAGATTTTGAGATGGAGTTGCAGATGGCACACACGAATAAGACGCTATCAACTCAAATCGAGACCGTATTTCTTGCGACCTCGAATGAGCACAGCTTCCTCAGCAGCAGTGTGGTCAAAGAAATCGCCCGCTTTGGCGGATCGATCGATCACCTGGTTCCTACCCACGTCGCCGAAGATATTTACCGATGTTACGCCAAGACCCACCCAGCATCACCCCAGACGGAGCCAACCCCAGCGATCGTCGCCACGACGTTCAGCGAGTAGGCAGTCTCGATATTCAACGAGAACTGAATCGGCTAGAGGAAATGCTTCTCGATAGCCCCCGGATTCCCCTGTCTCGTCGGACGCTAATCGACGAGGAACAATTTCTCGATCAGTTAGATCTGGTGCGGTTGAGCTTACCAGAGGCGTTTCACGAAGCGGTGGAGATCGCGCAGCACCGTGATGAGATTTTGGATCAGGCGGAGCAGTACGCTCAAGAGATTGTCGAAGAGGCAGAACGCCGCGCCGCTCTGATGTTGAATGAAACTGGAATTATTCAGCGAGCCGAGCAAGAAGCGCAGCAAATTCGCAGTGCGGTACAGCATGAGTGTGAAGCGGTGCAGCAGCAAACTCTGGCGCAAATCGAACAGATGCGAAGACAAGCGCAGCAGGATTTAGAGGAAATGCGGCAATTGGCGATCGAAGAAAGCGAGGATGTGCAGAACGGTGCGGACGAATACGCCGATAAAGTCCTGCGGGATATGGAAGCGCAGATGAGCGAAATGCTGCGAATTGTGCGGAATGGTCGTGCTCAGTTGCAGATCAATCAGCCGCAACCGCCATCGATTCCGAAACCGAAGGGGAATGTGGGCGATCGTAAGGTGCAGTAAGCGATCGAGCTTGTTAACACACCTAATCCGCCGCTCCTGAATCAGATCAAACAAAACATCTTGCTCCTCTTGGGGAAGGGCTTCGACGTATTCGAGCACCGTTTGGAAAGAAACGGCTGGGCTGATGGGTCGATCGCAATGCTTCTCACCAAATTACAGGATTGGTGAGGCATGGGTATTTATTCAGAGCTTGATTACTCCGCTGCTTTCGATCCAGTCATTCCCATGATTTCGTAGCCCGCATCGACGTAAATCACTTGTCCGGTGATGCCGCTTGACAAGTCACTACAGAGAAACGCAGCCGTGTTACCAACTTCAATCTGAGTCACAGTCCGACGCAGTGGCGCAACTTCCTCGACGTGGTGAATCATGTCGAGAATGCCGCCGACTGCAGAAGAAGCCAACGTGCGAATCGGGCCTGCCGAGATAGCATTCACGCGAATATTGTTCTGACCGAGTTCTGATGCGAGATAACGCACATTCATTTCTAGGGCAGCTTTGGCGATTCCCATGACGTTGTAGTTCGGAATCACTTTGACGCCACCCAAGTAAGTTAGGGTGACAATGCTACCGCCTTCGGTCATTAGAGGTTTTGTGGCTCCGGCAAGCTGGATCAGCGAATAAGCACTGACATCAAGCGCAAGGGAAAATCCACTGCGCGAAGTGTTGGAAAAATCACCGGATAAATCTTCTCTGTTGGCAAAGGCAAGACAGTGAATCAGGATGTCTAATTTGCCCCATTTTTCGCGCACGGTGTTAAATGCAGATTCGATCTGAGCCTCATCCTGTACATTCAACGGCAGGAATAAACTTGGCTGCAAAGATTCGGTCAGTTCTGCGACTTTCTTTTCTGCTTTGCCTTTTTCGTCGGGTAGATAAGTAATTCCAATGTTTGCGCCTGCTTTGTGTAACTGTTGAGCAATGCCCCATGCGATCGATCGATTGTTGGCAATTCCCGTTACAAGTGCGTTCTTTCCAGTCAGGTCTAGCATGGTCTTCTACTGTGTAAAGCATTTATGAGGATAGCAGAAAGGGATCACCTGAAACTTCTGGGATGCCTTGAAAGAATCGGGAGTTTGGCTGAGGTGACGAATGAGACGCGCCATAATTGAACTCATCGATCGTCGGGAGTTCTCAGCATGGATTGGATTGCAATTCTGAGGATAGTCGCGCCACTGGTTGCGAAGCCGTTGATAGAGCAGGTTCAGAGTCGGCTGAATCAGACCGAACTTAAAGAGGCGCTCTTAAGGGCTTTGGAGGTTACTGTTCAGACGCATGAGATGCAAACCGATCCGGCAAAGATGCTGTTTCTACGGTGTGATGATAAGCAGAAGCAGAATTTTTTGGAGAAAGCGCTCAAGCATCAAGGGGTGTTGAATGAGTTGAAGAAGCCTTTGGAAGAGAAGGGAACACCGGATGTCGATTGCTTGGTAAAGGTGCTTGAGCAAGTCGAACAAGAGCAAAAGATTCAGTTGAATTCGACAATTCTTAAACCTTGGCTGGAGACGTTTTCACGATCGTATTTTGAGCAAACGAGTGCTTATATTGCCAAGTTTCAGGCAGCGCAAGAGAATTATCTGAAACAGGTGGCGAATTGGTTTGATGATGTGAAGTTTGCGGGGATGGCAGTTGAAGGGCAAGAGGTTGATAAGGCGGACAAGTTGGTCAGTATCTTTGTCATGCCGGATGTTCAGAAGCGCGATCGATTCTTCGACAGCGCTCGGTTTGATGAGATGCCGGGATTGTTTGATGATGTGGGAAGTCGGCAGGCAGCGCTTTTGTATGAACAGCGATCGAGAGCGAGTTTTGACCGGACGGGGCGGAAGTTTTTGGCGCAGCAATTGTTACAGCAGAATCGTTCCAAAGTGGTGATTTTGGGTGCGCCGGGGTCGGGGAAGACGACGCTGCTGAGATATTTTGCGGTGAAATTGGCGATCGGGGAAGCGACGGATTTGGGATTGAAGGATGGGGACTGGTTGCCGATTTTGATTCCGATTCGGGATTGGGCGTTGCGTCCTGAGTTGGGCGTGTTGGAGTTTGTGCGGTGGTTTGCTGAGAAGCGGATGACGGTGAAGGGTGTGCCGACGGGATTTTTTGAGTATTGGCTCGATCGCGGACGGGCGCTGATTTTGTTGGATGGGTTGGATGAGGTGGCGGACGAGGGCAAGCGCTATGACATGGTGCAACGGATTGAGAATTTTTTGGGACAGTATGACCAGAATCGAGCGATCGTGTCTTCGCGTCCGGCGGGCTATAAGCAGGACTTTTTCCGAACGGAGGAGTTTCCGAATTATGACCTGTTGGCGTTTAATGATGCCAAGGTTGAGGAGTTTATTCAGCATTGGTATGACAGTCGGATTAAAGATCCGGCGGAGGCAGATCGGAAGAAGGACAGTTTGAGGAAGGCGCTGGATCAGCACGATCGCATTAAGGTGTTGGCGCGGAATCCGTTGTTGTTAACGATCGTGGCGTTGATTCATCGCTATCAGGCGCGACTGCCACGAGAACGCTTTAGGTTGTATGACATCGCGGTTAAGACTTTGATTGAGTCCTGGGATAGCAATAAGGAATTGACGGAAAAAACGGTGCTGAAGTACCTGGATTTGAGCGATTTGCGGCGGTTGATGGAAGGGTTGGCGTATTGGATTCATACACAGGGGAGTACGGGAGATACGGAAGGGGGGACGCTGATTGATAAGGATGAATTGCTGGAGTGGTTGAGCAAGGAGATTCGGAAACAGAAACAGCTTGAACTCTACCAGGCAAAAGACGAGGCAAAACAGTTTTTGAAGTTTGTGCGGGAGCGGACTGGATTGCTGAATGAGCATGGACAGGATTGTTACGCCTTTGTGCATAAGACGTTTCAGGAGTATCTTTGCGCTCAGGAGATTGACTATCGAGCAGATAACGAAGATGAGTTTGAGATCGTGCTGGCTCACATTCGACAGCACTTGCACGATCAGCACTGGCGGGAAGTGTTGCTGTTACTGATTGCTCAACAGAAACCGAAGAAGGTTGCAAAGGCGATTCGTGCGGTTTTGGAGCATCAGAGTCAGTATGAACAATGGCTGCATCGAGATTTATTCTTTGCAGGCGAGTGTTTGGCAGAAGATCCCAAAGATTTGAAAGGTGTGGATAAGGCTTTAGTTGAAGAGATTTTAGATAAGTTAGTAACGCTGGAAGTCAGTCGATCACCCCAAGTAATTAGCAGAATTCAAGAAAGAGTTTTTGAGACGCTTTGTCGCTTGAGTGAGAGTGCATTTGAGAATGATATTCTTGAGAAATTGAAAGCTCAGGCAGAGCAAATTGGAGAGATTCGACTGCGACAGTATCAATTTGAATTGGGAGAGAGCGAGGAAGCACTCTCGCGACTGCTCAAGCTGCTCAAAGATGAAGAATCTTGGGCGCGTTCTAATGCAGCAGCGGCATTAGGCAAGTTGGGCACTACGACAGGCCCCGTAGTTACTGAACTGCTCAAGCTGCTCAAAGATGAGGATTCCGCGGTGCGTTTCATGGCAGCGGATGCGTTAGGCAAGTTGGGCACTACGACAGACCCCGTAATTACTGAACTGCTTAAGCTGCTCAAAGACGAGGATTTCTCAGTATGTTTTGGTGCAGCGGATGCGTTAGGCAAGTTGGGCACTACGACAGGCCCCGTAGTTACTGAACTGCTCAAGCTGCTCAAAGACAGGGATTCGTGGACGCGCGAGAGTGCAGCGGATGCATTAGGCAAGTTGGGTACTACGACAGACCCCGTAATTACTGAACTGCTCAAGCTGCTCAAAGACGAAGAATCCTGGGTGCGTTTCAGGGCAGCAGCGGCATTAGGCAAGTTGGGTGTTGACTCAGACCCCGTAATTACTGAACTGCTCAAGCTGCTCAAAGACGAGGATTTCTCAGTGCGTTCCAGTGTAGCAGCGGCATTAGGCAAGTTGGGTGTTGACTTAGACCCCGTGGTCACTGAACTGCTCAAGCTGCTTAAAGACGAGAGATTCTGGGTACGTGAGAGTGCAGCAGCGGCGTTAGGCAACTTGGGTGTTGACTCAGACCCCGTGGTCACTGAACTGCTCAAGCTGCTCAAAGATGAGGATTTCTCAGTGTGTTTCAGTGCAGCAGCGGCGTTAGGCAACTTGGGTGTTGACTCAGACCCCGTGGTCACTGAACTGCTCAAGCTGCTCAAAGACAGGGATTCGTGGACGCGCGAGAGTGCAGCGGATGCGTTAGGCAAGTTGGGTACTACGACAGACCCCGTAATTACTGAACTGCTCAAGCTGCTCAAAGACGAGGATTGCTCAGTGCGTTCCAGTGTAGCAGCGGCGTTAGGCAAGTTGGGTAAATGCGATCAATCGATAGAACCCAGAATCGCGCAATGGATTGAACAAAACCAAGATTCTGAAAATATCGAATATGGAATCGAAGCACTCTGGCAAATTGTTGAAGAATGAGGGTTAACGAGTCTCGATTTACGATCGCTCATTCCCCCTGCGATCGCCCCTGCATAGAATCAAACCGCGATCTCTGAGGAAATCAAGCTGCGAAAGACAAGTAAAATTTTTATACGTCTCAGGAGACCCAAGGATGCCATTCACTAGAATTACCGTCAACCCGAATCAAATGGGCGGAGTTCCTTGCCTTCGAGGTTTACGCATTCCAGTTTCAACTGTGGTCGGGATGTTTGCAGATGGAATGCGAGAGGATGAAATTCTAGAAGCCTATCCAGATTTGGAGTTAGAAGATCTTCAAGAAGCCCTACGATATGCGGCTGAAGCGGTGAAAGAACGTGAACTTCCCCTTCGCAGCGCATGAAGTTTTTGATTGATAATGCCCTCTCTCCCTTGTTAGCCGAAAGCCTGCGCCAAGCTGGGTACGATGCGGTTCATGTGCGCGATTATGAAATGCAGGCAGCAGATGATTCTGTCATTTTTGAACGAGCCGCGATCGAGGAGCGAATCATCGTTTCTGCGGATACTGATTTCGGCACTTTTTTGGCACAACGCCAAGAACGAAAGCCATCTGTCATTTTGTTTCGACGATCGCTCGAACGTCGCCCATCTGAGCAAGTCGCAATTTTGTTGGCGAATCTTGAGGCGGTTCGAGACGCTTTAGCGGAAGGGAGTTTGGTTGTATTTGAGCGATCGCGCATCCGAATTCGTTCCTTGCCCATCAGTGGGATCGATTAATGCCCTTTCAACCACGATCGCCGTCCCCTTCCGATCGCAAGTTGGGGTTTCATTTTGCGATCGGAAGTTTTCCAATTCACTCCCGGAGTTTACAAACTCGCTCCCGGAGTTTTCCAATTCACTCTTGGAGGTTTCAGATTCACCTCCGGAGTTTACAAACTCGCTCCTGAACTTTACAAAAACTGAATTTGAAGTCACACAAAGCGACTTTGTAACGATCGTATCCCTCGATCGACCAAGCTTAGCCAACTCAATCCCTAGTATTTTTGCAGAGGCATACTCGCACCAATTCACCAGAACTTCAAATTGAGATCCATAAATCCACCCCTCCCAAATCAACTTTGAAATTTCTATCGTAGAAGCAAGTTGATTCAAGTTGAATTCAGGAGCAATTGAATGCCTTTACAAACCAGGGGATCTGCCGAACTCGACAAAGCACAGCGTCGCCTCGCCGGACTGAAATCGATCAACCCCAATTTAGACTTGGGCTATGGATTAACGATCGACTTCTACAGCGAACAGATCGAAACCTTGCGAGCAGCCCTCGAAAAACACAATCAGATGGTGGCGGAACTCGATGCTTCTCGCAAAACACTCGATGAACTCGATCGTGCCATGGCAAATCTGTCCGGACGAATGCTCAGCGCCGTCAAAATCAAGTACGGCAGCAACAGCAAGGAATACAGCCAAGCCGGAGGCACCATCCGCAAAGGCACCATCCCCACGCCATCTTTCCCTGCCGATAATGCTGAGATGCTCATGACGATCGCCCCCAAGATCCCCTCAAACGGAAACGGTCGGAAAGCCACCACCGCATAACGAATCCTGCTACTTTGGAGAACGAGTCAGCGGAGATTGATTTTGCACTGCACACTGTACCGTCTTCTCAATCCGAGTTCGTCTCGTCTCCAACCGTTTGGCACTGTCAATCCAATAGAGAATCGGTTTCTTCGTCGAGTTGCTAAACGCCTCAAAGTTCTGCTGAGCGATCGCATTTCTCCCCAAAGCTGCAGCCAGATCCGGTGGAATCATCAAAGCCTCGATCGCATCTAATGAAGTCCAAGATCCATCTTGTTTCGCAGCTTCAATCTTCTGCAATCCTGCTGGTGTCATCAAACCCTGAGCAATTAGTTCTTCAATATATTGCTTGTTCAACTTCGACCAAACGCTTTTCGGCTTACGAGGTGTAAAGATTTGCATGTAGCGATCGTTATCTAGCGATTTCGTCTTGCTATCAATCCAACCAAAACAGAGCGCTTCTTTCACCGCTTCACTGTACCAAACGCTCGGCTTGCCGCTTTTCACCTTGTAGTAAATCAACCAAACTCCAATCGCACTTTGATGATTTTGGAGCAGCCAATTGCGCCATGCGGCTCGGTCGATCGCTTCAATCCTGTCTAATTGATCTTCAAATTTCGACATTGCTCAAGCTTAGTTTTCTGACAGCTTCGCCCCCCATTAGAATAAATCATGGCTCCTTAATCCTTCGCTCTGGATTATTCATACTTTCACACTATGATATACGGCTGTCACCGCACTGCTCGAACTGCTCAAAGGTCCTGAGGACGGTGTGCGTTCCAGCGCAGCAGAGGCGTTAGGCAAGTTGGGCAAAGTAGATCGATCGATAGAACCTAAACTCGTGCAATGGATTGAACAAAACCAGGATTCAGAATATGTCAGAAATGGGATTGATGCACTCTGGCAAATTGTTGAAGAGTGAGAGACGCTGAGTTCTGATCGCTTCCCCACAGCATCAAACCGCGATCGCTAGAGAAAAGGGAGCCAAGCGGCGATCGCGATCGCTCCTTTCATGCTTTATTAGAATTGCGATTGTTCGTCAAAGAATGAAGACAGACACTCTTTTCTATCGCCTATTCCAAAGCGAAGCATGGTCGGTATCTAGAATTCGTAATGTCATTCGATGTCATCCAGCGAGTATGCGGGAGAATCATCAATTTCTCGTTCTTCTCGAAGAGCTTTCACGATCGCTGCAAAATCAGGATTGTGTTTAAAGACACTTGTCAAATCGGGGAAACGTAGAGATTTATAGCGACCGTGGCTCAAAGCTGTAGCTTGATTGTAGCGGATGCGATCTCTTAATTTATCCCCGCAACGCTGATTCAAAACCCGCTACATCTCAATTGTTACGCAGTGCCATTGCCATCCTCAACTGCTATGTCGAAATGAAGCACTTCTTCGCGAATGCCCAATTTCGTGTACAGCGCGATCGCGGGTTCATCATCGATATCTGCCTGCACGAAAATAACGTATGCTCCTCGGTCTTGGGCGATCTGCTTAAGCTCCCGAATCAATGCTGTCGCGATACCCTTACGACGATGAATTGCGGCAACAGCCAAATCATAGATGTAGATCTCGCTGCGCTCTTGCTCGAACTTCATCAGCTCATAGGCTGCGATACCGCCTACAACTTCGCTGTCCTGCACAGCAGCGATCCCAATGAAGTAGCCGCTGTTGAGCAGACGCTTGAGATAAGTCACACTAGGTCGATTCCCGCTGTAGGTCTCCACTTCATTAAAGGCTTCGCCAAAGATTGTCAACATGGCTTCCAACAAAGCTACGTCGTCGGGCGCGATTTGGTGAATGCTGAAACGGGATTGTAAAGACAAGTACACCTCCTAAACTGCAGCACAAAAGAATTTCTCTAATTCCTAACTCGCCTCCGACTTCAACAATCGATCGATCAACGATGCCGGACGCTGAACATATCGCCACGCAAACGCATGACGAAACGCCGCATCCTGACAAACCTCCAACTCTTTATAATTGTGTCAAGGAAAAGTTTTGTAGATATCTTTTCGATGGGCAATTCGCTCACAGACAATGATCTGGGCTTGTTTATCGATTGTAAGCCCGATGCGATAATCGCCAATCCGAATTTTATATTTGTCGGAATAGCCTTTTAGTTTTTGCAGGTATCCCAGTTCAAATGGGTTTTCTGACTCTAATTGCTCGAAGACAATAGGTTCTACCCGCTCTTGGATGTCAGTTGGCAAAGCTGCAAGATCCTTCAGAAACCGCTTAGTATATTCAACTGTCTACATTCTGTCTGCCTTTGAGCGATCGATAATATGTTAAGGCCTTCTCCTTAGACAGTCGCTCAGGCGCATCTGAAGTCTCTATGAGTTTAACCAATCCATAATTTTCTAGGATTTCCTCAATTTGCTCGAAATCCGCGATTGCAATCTGTACGGCGATCGGGCGTTGGTTCTCATCGCAGACATAGTGCTTTTGAATATCGAGCATATCAAAGTTTCCTAGAGAACGCTTCTTTCCATTATGCGGCGATTTCTCGTTCTTCTCGAAGGGCTTTCACGATCGCCAAAAATCGCGATCGTTCTTAAAAAAGCCCGTTAAATCGGGAAATATGGAGATATCGCGATCGCGGCTCAAAGCTGTAGCTTGATTGTAGCGGATGCGATCGCACCTTATTATTCTATTAACTATATCTTGACCATCTATCAGTGATGATAGAGATCGGAATTTCAGAACGAATAATATCCGCACAAACTTGATTGACTTGATTGAAAACTTTCATATAGCAAGCTGAATCATTATCCTCATCGCTTGTTGAGCTTTCCTTTGTTTTTGCGATCGCCCAAGTATCAGCAACAAAGCGCACTGTCGTCTCTACATCGCGGTTGCTGCTCATTATGATTATTGCAATAGCACAACGTTCTAAGTGATTGATATTGCCGACCTCGGCTAGACTACGAAGTGTATCAATTTCTGTCTGAACTTCTTCTTGAGATGCAAGATTGTTTTTCCATGCCTCAATCGTTTCCAACACTTGTAATGATTGCTGCTGAAATTTCAATGGAATAAATTGCATCACAGTTTGCACACAGCAACAAATCGCCCGACTTAGAATCTTTTCTTCAATTCCAAGCGATAATGCAAACTCCGCCAGAGCATTTCCACATTGGCAATTGTCCCACCAAGCAAGATAATCTGAATCATAAGTAATTGCTTGATCGTAAGCTTGAGCAAGATCAGGGCGATGATTTGGATCTAACAAGAAGTCGCTAATTTTTGGCATCCGTCAACTCGCACCTAATCACTGTATTAGTTCGGAGTGGGGAGATAGACAGCAATTATTTTCATCTCCCCACTTGTCTAATGTCTAACTTGCCTCAGATTTTAGAAGCCGATCGATCAACGATGCCGGACGCTGAGCATATTGCCACGCAAACGCATGACGGAACGCCGCATCCTGACAAACCTCCAACTCTTCAAACCCAATCACATCCTGAGTCAGCAGCGTTTCATACTCAAACGGCAACCGCACATCATTCAGACCCGCGTTATCAGTACAGATCGCAATATCCACGCCTGCATCAAAACACTGATCAAACACCTGTTTCAGTTGCCGAACTTCCTGAAGCGTTCCCGTTTTCAGGTAAGTGGTCGGACAGACTTCTAAGCACTGACCTCGTTGCGCTACTTCTCCCAGCAAATGTGGGTAACGGAGCGGAATTTGAATGCCATGCCCGATCCGATCCAAAAACGGTAGCAGTTCGGGATAATTGCCTTCCGTTTCGTACAGGTGACAAGTTGTATGGAGATTGAGCGATCGCGCATATTCAAACAGCCCGATAAACTCCTCCAACCGTTCCCCGTAATACGAATCACCGCCCGCCAAATCGATCGCGCAAATATATTCCGGCATCTGAGCCGCCAAATCCACGATCGCTCGATTCACCTCATACGGCAATTTCGAGTGCATACAGAGAATTTGACTGCTGACGATCGGATATTCTTTCAACTGACTGGCACGACCGACAATCTGAGCAATTTCGATCATCTGCTCAATTCGGTGCGACTGATCCAAGTTCGGATTCGTTCGCAAATAAGGCGTATAGCGAAGTTCCAAGTACGCCAAATTCTCGAAAATGTACGCGCCCCGCATCAAGCGATAGATGAAATAGGGCAATGCCTCAGCCGTTTGCACACCTTCGACGATCGTATGCAGTTCCAAATACTCATCGAGCGTGTTACGCGGACGAGTGTAAAAATCTTCAAATTCAGCATAAGCGGAAAAGCGATCGGTTAATTCCGATTCGCTGCGTTCTAAATAGCGCCACAAAATGCGAGGGACAACCGAGCCGCCTAAGTGACGATGCAATTCTGCGTATAAAGCCACGGAAACCTCTGTATCAATTCTGATGATTGTTCCTATTCTGACCTGTCATTCTCAACTTGACAGGCTCTTTGTAATACCAAAATCGATTTTTTACACCCTGAGTACAGCTACCGGTAAAACCCTTCTCGCTCCACAGGCTTATACAATAATAAGTAGACCGACACTTACTCGAAGGGAAACACAAATGGATTTGGTTGCGCTTCAAGGGATTTTAGATAACTTATCCTTTGCCGTTTTATTTGCCACGATGCTGATTTACTGGGTCGGTGCAGCCTTTCCACAGATTCCTTACGCATCGGCTTTAGGCACCGCAGGAATGGCGATCGCCAATCTTTCAACCGCGACGCTGCTTGCTGCTCGCTGGATCGAAGCGGGCTATTTTCCCCTGAGCAATCTTTATGAATCGCTCTTTTTCCTGGTTTGGGGCATTACTACGATGCACCTGATCGCTGAGAACATGAGCAAAAGTAAGCTGGTTGGAGTCGTTACGGCTCCGGTTGCGATGGCAATTACGGCATTTGCAGCCCTCACTCTACCCGACACGATGCAAGCCTCTGCCCCTCTGGTTCCGGCTTTGAAATCCAACTGGTTAATGATGCACGTCAGCGTCATGATGTTGAGTTACGCCACGCTGATGGTGGGATCGTTACTGGCGATCGCCTTTCTCGTCATTACTCGCGGACAAAATATCGAACTCCGAGGAAGCTCGATCGGAACGGGCAGCTACCGCGAAAAATCCTACCAACTGCACCGTTCAGAAGAAATGAATGCGAACTCTGGCGGAACTGCCGTTTTAGAGCGCACAACCCTTTCTCCTCAGCGCTTGACCTTAGCCGACACCTTAGATAACATCAGCTACCGCGTCATTGGGTTAGGCTTTCCGCTATTGACGATCGGCATTATTGCAGGCGGCGTTTGGGCAAACGAAGCTTGGGGATCGTACTGGAGTTGGGATCCAAAAGAAACCTGGGCGTTCATTACCTGGCTTGTGTTTGCAGCTTATCTTCATGCCCGGATCACCAAAGGTTGGCAGGGTCGGAGACCTGCAATTCTCGCCGCAGTCGGCTTCGTCGTGGTTTGGGTTTGCTATTTGGGCGTAAATCTGCTCGGTAAAGGACTCCATAGCTACGGATGGTTCTTATAATGCACAAGAGAACGCGAGCGAGGATAGAAAAGCGACATGGATAATGGATTTACCCCAATGAATGAAGATGAAGTCTTGTTCGTCGATCGCGGTCGCGTTTTGATGGGCAATCCGACTTTCAAAGTCAGCGAATTTCTAGATGAACTGGCACAAGCCGTCAGCGATAACTCAAGCGATTGGTCAGAAGATTGTGAAGCTTGGTTTGATGAAGGCTTAGAGTGCGAGGCGCTGCGGCTCACTTCTGGTGCAGGATGGCAACGAGGTAGAGTCCGAATCCGGTTAGAATTTGCGCCGCTTAGACCCCAAGAACGATTACCGGAGCGCTCTTCTGCTCGGCAGCCTGAGCCTTTGGGCAAGCCTGAACCGCTTACAGATCGACTCCGCCCCCGAAATATTGACGATATTTACGCTGCCGAAGACGATTACTAATCTTCCGTACAGACGCGATTAATCGCGTCTCTAGCGTCTCTCTATCTATATGGCGCAATCTTGGACACCGCTCCATGCTCAAATTCATCGCACAATTCGCCAACGCCAGCTCTTACAGAAAAATCAATCGATCGTCATTGCCGTCTCTGGTGGACAAGATTCACTCTGCCTTGCTCAACTGCTTGTAGATTTACGATCGCGCTGGAATTGGCAACTCGCGATCGCGCATTGTGATCACCGCTGGCGCTCTGATTCCCAAGCTAATGCCGAGTATGTAGCAACCCTAGCTAAACAGTGGAACCTACCGTTTTATCTAAAGACTGCTGACTCTGCGCCCAGCAGCGAAGCCGCTGCTAGAGAATGGCGTTATACCCAGCTTCAATCGATCGCAGGCAAAAGCGCAATCGTCACGGGACATACAGCAAGCGATCGGGCTGAAACGCTCTTATTCAACTTGATTCGCGGCAGCGGAGCCGACGGGCTGCAATCCCTTCATTGGACACGATCGCTCAGCTCAACTCAAACGCTAGTGCGTCCATTATTAGAATTGACCCGATCTCAAACCGGTGACTTCTGCCGCGATCGTCATCTTCAAATTTGGGAAGACAGCACAAACTCGGATCTGACTTATGCTCGAAATCGAATTCGACAGGAACTTATTCCCTATCTAAAAACGTATTTTAATCCTCAAACCGAGCAACACTTAGCCCAAACGATCGAACTTCTCTCCGCAGAAGTCGAGTATTTAGAGAATGCTGCTCATGAAATCTACGGACAAGCAATTTCACCCGATGGTTTAAATCGTCAAGTTTTACGTCAAGCTCCGATTGCCCTCCAGCGCCGAGTGATGCGGCAGTTTTTAGCGCGATCACTCAACTTCAATCCCAATTTTGAGCAAGTTGAAAAACTGGTTGCACTGATCGGTGCGCCAAATCGATCGTGCACCGATCCATTGATCAAAACGACGATCGCGCAAGTCCGTGGCAACTTCATTTGTCTCAGTCAGATTTCTTAAGCCACTGCATACTGTGGACTCTGAGTGAGGTTCGCAATCACTGCTTTCATTTCCTCAATCGCGTGATGTTGTCCGCCGGACTGTGCGATCGCTTCAAGGTGCTGCCCCATTGAAGCGATCGAATCTTGAACCGGTTGTAGCATCTCTTGGTACAGCGAAGCTTTACCCGAAAGTTCCGCCACTGTCACTCTTTGGACTTGCAATGCCGCTTCAATTTGCTTTAATTCGCTGCGCTTGGCATCTTGATTACCCGATTGCTCATTGATTTGATGCTGAAGTTGTTGAGTTTTTAACTCAAGCTCTTGAATCTGTGCTTCGATTTGCTGTAATTTTTCAGCTTGCTTTTGGCGTTGTGCTTCAATTTGGGAAAAGACGATCGAAAAATCTAGTTCGCGTTCTCCATCGGGTTCTGCTCCACCGCGCCGCACTAACACCGCTTTATGTTGGCGCAAAATTGCCTCTTTTTCTCTTAAACTGCGGCGCTGACCGACTAAAGTTTGGTGCAGAAATTCATAAGCATCCTGCTCATCGGTTAGCTCCGTTTCAAGGCTCATGCGATCGAACTCATTCACCTGAGCAATCTTGTCTTTGAGTGCCTGAATCTCCTCCTCTTTCAGCCGAAGCTCCTCATCCTGATGATGCACAAATTGCGAGGACTGATCAAACTCACGCTGCATTCCTTGCACAATCGATCGCAGTTCTCCAAGATCCATAGTTTCCAGCGCTTGTACATCGACGATCGGTGCGTCACTATCGACCCCTTCGACCATGTTTTGAAGTTGCTGGTGCAACTGAGTCTGATACTCAATCTGTGCTCTGAGCAGTCCAGCAAACTCCTGCTGACTCTGCAAAAGAGAATGCTGGGTTCCTAGCTCGATTTTGGCTTGTTCAAGAGACACTTGTGCCTGCTCCCAGGCTTGCCACTGCTCAGCCAGATGATGTGCCTGTTGGTCAATGTCTTGCCGCATCTGTTCCGCCGAATGCCGCTGCTCTTCTAGCGTCTGCCAGTGATGAGTTAGGAGACTTTGCTGATAGTTGAGTAGCTCATGGCACTGCTGCATCGCTTCAGGCGATGTCTCAGATTCGACTAAGCGATCGAGCCATTGATAAAGTTCCTGTGCCTTCGCTTCATCCAAAACACAAGCCCCGAATAATTCTGCTTGTTGCTCTTCTAACTGGCGCTTTTGTCCATGTAACTGCTCCCATGCCCCCTCTAATTCCTGGCGATTGCGCTCTAGCTCCTGCTGTTGGCGCGCCAATTCTTCCCGCTCTGCTTCAAACTCCTGGCGCTGCTGCTCTATTTGCTGGCATTCAGCCTCCAGGATTTTTAGCTCCTCCTGCCGCGCTTCCATTTCCATTTCCCGGCGGGTCAATTCCTGACTCTGGTACGTCAGCGACTCGTTCCACTGCTCGATTTCGACTTCTTTAGTCTTGATTTTGTCTTGCAACCGTGAAAACGTTTGCAGAATGTTGGCGATCGGGCGACCTGCTTCTTGAACCCGCTGCACCTGCTTATTGCCAGTCAAATCGACGAGCAAGAGCGTCCCAGAGCCAAACTTACTCGCTTCATCCGCAGCAATAATCTCCTCTGCGGTAATCGCGCTCCAATTTTGCTCTGCTCGCTGACAAGCCAGTAACTTCAGTTCAGACTTGCCACCGCCCATGATTCCGCCTTTCTTCTGAACCACTTCTGCTAGATACAGCACACTAATAGCCCTCTTCTAATCGATGCTCAATGCTTCGCTTAATGTGCCCGAACTGGCTGCGTTCTACCCATCTGATCAAAAATTTTGATCACTTGATACCCCAAAAAACCGAATCTTTAAAAAATTCGATACACCCCAGCATTAGCGGATACAATGTGGAGTCAATTCACGCAGATTCAATTTAGCTGCATTGTGAATGTCGATCGTCCCCCGACCTATGGCATCCCTTCATGCAAGGACAGTTAAGCGAAATTGATATCAGAAGTATTCTGCAACTGATCGAACTCGGTCAGCGCACGGGTGAATTATTTGTTGAGGCTTACTCGCCGCAATCGTCTGGTGCGCTCAATCGTCGTCACCTTCGGCACAGTAGCGTTGATCATTATCCGTCCTGGTTTGTCTTTTTTCTCAACGGTCAGATCGTCTATGCCGGGGAAACAGAGTCGGATTTATCCCGCTTACGCGATTATTTACATCGGTATCGCTTAGAAGCCACGATCGACCAAATTCCGGCATCGTCGATCGCGACCTTCAACACCCCAGAGTACGGCTGTCTTTGGGCACTACTAGAAAATCATCTCGTCACACCCGCTCAAGGGCGCAGTATTCTCCGAGGCATGGTGCAGGAGACGCTGTTTGATTTGCTCAGTCTCCATCAAGGCTCATTTGTGTTTGAGCTAGGAAATCCACTGACCCCTCAACTGCTAACGCTGGAAATTGCACCCCTAGCGATGAAAATGTTGAAGCAGATTCAAGAGTGGAAACAGCTCCATCCACAGCTTCATTCTCCGGATCAATGTCTCTTGATTGCAGAGGCAGCAAGACTTAAAGCCGCACTTCCCGAAGCCACGTTTCAAGCACTTGATCGCTACCTGGACGGACAAACTTCCATTCGCCAAATCGCTCGATATCTGAATCGTGATATTTCTACGGTTGCACGGGCAGTCTATCCGTATCTTCAGCGCGGTTGGCTACAGGCCGACCACGCCGTTTCACCCTCACAGCCTGCTTCGGAACTGTCTTTGCAGATCAAGGCTCCTAAGGTCGTCTGCATTGATGACAGCCCAACGATTGGGAAGGCAGTAGAATTAATGCTAAATCGCAATGGTTACGAAATTACGACGATCGAAAATCCACTGAGTGCCTTGAGTTTGGTGTTTCAACTCAAGCCCGATTTTATTCTGTGCGATATTGCAATGCCAGAGCTAGATGGATATGAACTCTGTGCCATGCTGCGACAATCGACCGCATTTCGGCACACTCCGATCGTCATGTTGACCGGCAAAGATGGATTTATCGATCGGGTGCGGGCGCGAATGGTAGGGGCAACTGATTATTTAACCAAACCGTTTGGAGAACATGAAATTCTGATGCTGCTTGAAAAATATATTGGGATTGGACAACCTGACCCAATTCCAACAACCGCGCAAATTTTGGATGCTTTAGAAGCAGAGCTTCGTTTAAATCCCTCGTAAAAATACTTGTTTTTGCAGTAAATCAGATTATTTCAAGATTTGCGGGTACTTTATTTAGTAAGGATTCAAGGTAAACGGGGCTTAGTCCCTCCCGTCATCGGTTCAGCCAAGCTCACAGGTAGGGGGTTATGAGTACAGTTTTAGTCGTGGAAGATAGCGTCACTCAGCGAGAAATGATTACGAATCTACTCAAAGGCAGTGGAATCGCCGTGACGATCGCGACCGATGGCGTAGAAGCCTTGGAACACATTGAGAAGCACTGTCCCGATTTAGTGGTGTTGGATATCGTCATGCCTCGAATGAATGGGTACGAGGTCTGTCGTCGGCTTAAAGCAGATCCAAAGACTCAAAAAGTACCTGTCGTGATGTGTTCCTCAAAAGGAGAAGAGTTCGATCGCTATTGGGGCATGAAGCAGGGCGCAGATGCCTATATTGCCAAGCCCTTTCAGCCGACCGAACTCGTGGGTACGGTGAAACAATTGTTGCGTAGTTAGGAAATAGAGGTAATGGTAGGAAGTCCAGATTTCTTAACCGGAAGAGGGCAGGATCAAGCGCCCGAATTTCAAGAGCTAGAAAGCCCTGAAGGTGAGTTGCATTTGCGCTTCTATACACCGTCGGGGGCTGAATTTGCTTTGCCTGCAACTGGAATTCGCGAAGTGCTTTCTCCCTCACCGGATCGAATTACACCTGTTCCCAATGTTTCGCCGCTCCTGCTCGGAACGCTGAATGTTCGAGGTCGAGTGGTTTGGGTGGCAGATTTGGGGCAGTTTTTAGGCGATGCGGCAGCACTCAACACCGATCGCCCAGAAATTTCAGTGATCGCGATTGAAGATCAAGATATTATGCTGGGCTTGGCGGTCGATCGCATTCTGGGGATGGAGTGGCTTGATATTGACCATGTACAAGCTGCAACCGCCGTTCCTGACTCTGTTGCACCTTTTCTACGGGGAGAATGGGTTCTCGCTCAAGAAGGGGGGCAATGTTTGCGGCTGCTCGATCAAGTTTCGATCTTACGATCAGCACGGTGGGCAGCATGAGGAGTGTGTCAAGCCGATCGACACTGAATTTAGAAAAATATGTTGATTCTGTGAAGAATCTAGGGAATTCTCCTTTCAAGAGAGGTTCTCTGCTCGAGATACACTTTAATGCTGCACATCAGAAACTTGAGCGCTTGAAAAACGTTTTAATTGGTTGCGCCGCAATTTATCAGAGTATGTATCATTTTCACTTTACCCTAACTGCTCCCAGTTTCAAATCCGGTTTTCAGAGCAGCACGTACTTGCAGGAGGAGGCATATGGCACGAGGAAATGAGTTTGCCCAAGAATATCAGCAGGCAGAGCGAGCCTATATGCAGGGCAAGTATGAAGAAGCCGCAGGCATTGTTGATCGTCTAGTCGATCACTATCCTGACGATCCAAGCGCTCGATTATTGCGTGGTCACATTTACTGCTACGGACTTCAGAAATATGATGTGGCACAAGAGCAGTATCAATCGGTGCTGAAGCTGACCTCTGACCCAGAGTTCGTCGATTACGCCAATAGCGGATTGGCCTATGCGGGGCAGTTTGCAGCAAATGGAGTAGATAGCATTGGTGATACAAACTTAGAAACCGATTACTCAGCATTCGGGGAGTCCAATGGTTTTGCCGCTTCTGATGTAAACTCGCTTGATCACCTTGTGCTACACGATGACGGATTTAATGCAAATACCGAGCATGACGCTTTATTTAGCGATCCGTTTGAGGCAAACTACAACGGTCACAAAAGTCTTCAAAATGGAAACGGCTCAAAGCAGCACAATCATTTTGGCTTAGATGATCCGTTCGCGATCTCACCCAGTCACACTTCAGACACTCTCGCTCAATCAGACTTCACAGCAAACACTGACTTTTCAAGCGTTCTAGATGATTTTGATCAAGTCTTCGCAGCAGACGATCACACAACTCCCAGCGGCATGACGACTGTTTCAACCAACCCAGGCATCTCTAGCGAAGCAGATCTGGGTCACAGTCCGATCGTAAGCCGCGACACCAGCGAAGATACGTTATTTATGGCAGCTCCCAGTTTTTACGATGAGCAAGCGGCGGCTCAGTTTGACTTTCCGGCTGAGCAGGGCAAGTTTGCCCCGGTCGACGATGAACCGAACGATCGCGCTCCTGTAGCTCCCGGTAGCCAAAGCAACGTTGATTTTCTTGACAATTTTGAAGACTTTGACGACCTCGGCAATCTAGCCGATTTTGACTTGTCTGAAGATTCTGCCGGCTTTACCAGTCCCTCGGTCGGCAGTGCCTTTGGTTTCTCTTCAGATCTGTCAGCCGCTTCAGATAGCACCGACCTTGATTTTGTTCAAGACCCAGGCTTCGGCTCTTCAAACGGTGCAGGTGCGAAACTGTCTGAAGACGAACTGTTCAGCATCTCCAGCACTGCTGAACCGGTTCCGAGCTTTACCACTCAGGTCGATGCACCGGTTGCCGACCCCACACCCACCGTTGAGCAGGGTTGGTTAGCTCCCCTGGAAAATGCCTCATTTGCCACCAAGCAGGCGATCGCGGCTGGAGCCGCAGGAATTGTCTCAGCGATCGCGGTGGCGGTTGTGAGCTTTGTCTCATCTAATCAAGCTGCACAGCAGAATAATGGGGCTGTCGTCTCGCAACTACGGACAACGGGGATCATCATGGCGTTAGCAGGGGGAGTCTGCGGTGGCGGTGCGGCGCTTGCTGTCGGGCAACTCACGGCGCGTCATATGAAACGATCGGCCAACGACCTCAGAGCGCAGTTTCAAGCGGTGTCTCAAGGTCACTTTAGCGCCCGCGCCTCGGTCTTTGCCGAAGATGAACTCGGTCATCTTGCAGCCGAATTCAATCAGATGACGCGCATCATCTCCACAACCACAAGCGAAGCACAGCGTAAAGCAGAAGAGCAAGAGCAGGCAAAAGAAGATTTGCAGCGCCAAGTGATTCGACTGCTCGACGATGTAGAAGGCGCAGCGCGGGGAGATTTGACGGTGCAAGCAGAAGTCACCGCAGACGTGCTGGGAGCCGTTGCCGACTCTTTCAACCTCACGATTCAAAACCTGCGCGAAATCGTTCAGCAGGTGAAGCAAGCAGCGCGCCAAGTAAGCAAAGGTTCGACCGAAAACGAGATGTTTGCTCGCAGTCTGTCCTCTGATGCCCTTAGACAAGCCGAAGAACTGGCGGTGACGCTGAACTCGGTGCAGGTGATGACGAATTCAATTCAGCGTGTGGCAGAAAGTGCTCGTGAAGCGGAAGAAGTCGCAAAAACCGCATCTGCTACCGCACTGAAAGGTGGCGAAGCCGTAGAACGAACGGTTGCAGGGATTCTCGAAATTCGGGAAACCGTCGCAGAAACGACTCGCAAAGTGAAACGATTGGCGGAATCCTCGCAAGAGATTTCTAAGATCGTAGCGCTGATTTCTCAGATTGCTTCCCGCACC
Source organism: Leptolyngbya sp. AS-A5 (assembly GCF_039962495.1). Classification (NCBI taxonomy): domain Bacteria; kingdom Bacillati; phylum Cyanobacteriota; class Cyanophyceae; order Leptolyngbyales; family Leptolyngbyaceae; genus Leptolyngbya; species Leptolyngbya sp. AS-A5. The sequence goes on from NZ_JAMPLL010000010.1 coordinate 89,804, forward strand.
AACCTGCTTGCACTGAACGCGAGTATTGAAGCGGCGCGGGCAGGAGAAGCAGGAAGAGGATTTGCGATCGTCGCCGATGAAGTCCGACAACTGGCAGACCGCGCCGCTAAAGCCTCCAAAGAGATTGAGCAAATCGTTCTACAGATTCAAGGTGAAACTGGCTCCGTAATGACCGCGATGGAAGAAGGAACCCAGCAGGTGATTGAGGGGACTCGACTGGCAGAGCAAGCCAAACGATCGCTCGAAGATATTATTCAGGTTTCGAGCGTGATTGATACGTTGGTGCGATCGATTACTGCCGATACAGTGGAGCAGACCGAAACTTCGCGCAACGTCGCTCAGGTCATGCAATCGGTGGAACTCACCGCACAAGAAACTTCGCAAGAAGCGCAGCGGGTGTCTGGTTCACTGCAAAACCTCGTCGGTGTTGCCCGCGACTTGCTCACCTCAGTAGAACGGTTCCGCGTGGAAACCGCAGAGCGTAAATAAGCGCTCAACTTTATGCGCCCGACCCAGGAACTTCGGCTACAGTGAAGCCAATCAAAATCACTCCGGGTTAACCCACCTCGATGACTCAACCGATCCCCACTGGGTCATCTTCATCCCAGAGACTTCCGCGTTCAACTTGAACCAGGCTCGACGGAGATTACTCATCTACAGCAAAGGAACAGTGCGATGCAGCCGGAACAACAGCAGCGAATCATGGGCTATTTCATTGAGGAGGCAAAAGACCACCTCAATACGATCGAGCAGGGTTTGCTGAATCTGCGAGGCATGATGGCAGATCCAGAACTGGTGAACGAAGTCTTCCGGGCAGCTCACTCGGTTAAGGGTGGGGCTGCAATGTTGGGTTTTCACAGCATACAGAGAACGTCTCACCGCTTAGAAGATTATTTCAAGGTACTTAAAGAGGCTCCCAACATTCAGCCAGACCACAAACTGGAGACGCTTTTATTAAGAGTGTATGATGCGCTCAAAGGCTATTTAGAGCAGCTACAGACTCCTGCTGGACTAGACGAGGCAACCGCACAAGCGTCTTTAACCCAGCTAGAGCCTGTATTTTCCGAGGTCGAGCAGCACCTGGTTCAGCTACAACAGGCAGTTCGTTCTAGCTCGACCTTTACTCAATCTCCCGTGGGAGATCCTACGCTTGTGGTGATCTTCCAGAATGATGTGCCCGCACAACTGCGTGAGATGCTGCAAACATTTCGGCAAGCTGAGACAATGCTGGATGCGCGGGAACGGCTACAGGGCATCTGTGAGGGTTTACGGGGGCTAGGCGAGGCGTTCGGAGTGACGCAATGGAGTCAATTAATTGAGATAGCAAGTCGGGCGATCGCGAATCCTGTGAATTCGTATCGTGATCTTGCACAGGTGTTAATTCCTGAGATTAAGCAAGCTCAAGAACTGGTTTTAGCGGGACGCGCTCAGGAAATTACTGCCAGCCAGAAGCTACAGGCGATGGTTCCTGCGCCCACTAGCGCGGCTGAGATGGAGTTAGACTTAGCAGACTTCTTTGCGATCGCAGAGGGCGATTCCTCAGACGACCTTGATTTTTCAATTTTAGAGTTTGCAGCAGACGACTCCACAGCAGAGGCTTCAGATTTTGATCGCTTATTTGATTTGGACGAGTCGGATGCGCTCTCACCAAATCGGTTAAGTCTGGATGGATTGTTTGATTTACCTGATTTAGAACAAGCACCAGGAGCAACCGATTTCCTCAATCAAAAGGGTCCTGATGTGGGCATGGAGGAATTGAACAGCCTTGCGGATTTATTTGAGGATGAGCTACCAGGGTTAGAGGCGACTTGGGAACAGGAGGAAGTACTTGATATTGCAGCGCTTTCTGATATATCGAGTGCGGAATTAGATGCAGAGGTGGATGATTTTACAAATTTTCTACCTGAATCTTCTGAAGAGCGTGGAACTCAGGCAAACGCCCAGATTGATGATTTAGCAGATTTATTTGAAGATGAGCTTTTGGACGGGCTCGATGCGCCAAACTTAACCTCTGAGGCCGAGATCGAGGAGCTACTAGATTTTTCTGAGAATTTAACAGAGTTTGAAGGGAGTGCTGTTCCACTCGACAATGCGGTTGTCGTAACGGAGACGACTGCATCTGACTTAGACTTTGATGAACTGGGGGTGTCGCAAGATGCTGAAGCTGATTCTGCCAATCAGCTTGATGTGAAAAGCGACAATTCCTTAGAAGATTTGAGTGAGCTATTTGCTGGGCTAGACAACTCAGACCTGGATTTTCCATCGGCACTAAATCAAGCAAACCCTTCAGAGTCGATCGAGACATTAAACTCAGCGAATCTCGATCGAATGTTTGAAACCAGCCCTCCTGAAGATCTAAGTTTCGACAGCTTTGATTTATTGAGTTTAGACAATGATTTTGATGGATCATTAGGAAGCGAACTCACCGAGGCAACACAGCTCAACGGTTTATCAGAACTGGTTCCTGATCCGTGGGATAACCTGAATCTAGAAGCAGGTGCTAATTCCGTACAATTCGAGGGTTTGTTTGAGTCAACGGAAATGCAACCTTCTGTGGAGGGTACGGATTTATTCAATGCTGATGATACAGAAAATTCGGGGTTTGCGGCACAAGACTTAGAGCAATCCGGTCTAGATTTGGATGCCCAAGAAGATGAAGTCCTCAACTCATTATTTTCTGGAGAGATTACGGACGACGCTCCGATTGAGAATTCGACTTTCGATGTTAGTGAATTTGAGATTTCTTCTACGGATTTTGAACTTGACCATCTCTTAGATCAGCCAAAGGCTGAAGCAGAAGCGACATTAAACGGATGGAACGAGTTTGACGAAGAAATCGAACTTAGCCTCAGCGAATTTAGCGAACTTGGTACGGACGAAGAGAACACGCTAAATGGTCAGGGAGCTATTAACTCAGAATCTTTAGGAAGCTTAGAAGATGAAGATTCTTTTGCAGATTTACTGAATTTTTCAACACCTGAGTCTCTGCTTGATACTGAAGCCAACTCCGAGAACGGTGCTTCACTAAATTTGGAAGATTCGCTTGCTGATTTGCTGGATTTTTCTGAGTCCTCAACCGACCTGTCGATCGAGGAACCCTCGCTAGAAGCACTCAACTTTGATGCTCTCGTGGGTGCTGAGTCTACCAGCGATTCTTCGTTAAGTTTAGAAGACCCGATCGCTGATTTGCTGGATTTTTCCGCTGAATCTTCAACCGATTTGTCGATCGAGGAAGCCTCGCTAGAAGAGTCACTCAGCTTTGAGGATCTCATGGGGGCTGAGTCTATCAGCGATTCTTCGTTAAGTTTGGAAGACCCGATCGCTGATTTGCTGGATTTTTCCGCTGAATCTTCAACCGATTTGTCGATCCCGGAGCCTTTGTTAGAATCATTCAACCTTGATGATTTTTCTGAGGTTGAGTCATTAGGCGAAACAGACTTGTTGGAGCAAGAGTTAGGAGTCTTGCAGAAAAACTTATTGAGCGCACCGGATGTAGAGCCACAGCTAAGCGGCTTAGAGCCTAATTCAGAATTAACAAATTCAGAATTAACAGAAGACACATCGCTTATTCTCGATGATTTATCCAACCTTGACTTCGATCAGTTGGGCACAGAACCCTTGACCGAAGAAACACTGGATATTGATCAAAGCGGCTTCTTCGATGAAGTTAATTTCGATGAAGTTAATCTAGATTTAGTAGATCTAGGAGATGAGAATCGTGATTTCGCGAATTCTAGTGATACTAGCCTAGATGAGCTTGACTCCTTACTTGCAGAGGTTGAGTTGCCAAGTGAACCCACTAGCGACACCAATCCGCTTCTCGATGCAGGACTCGGAGCAGCCACGATCGCTGGATTAGGAGCAGGATTTGCCGCCCTCCAATTCGACCCAACGACACCCGAAGCAGATAGTCTCGATGATCTTCTCAACTTACCTGCTTCAGAACTAGATGAAACATCCAGCAATCTAGATGAGTTAGAGTCTCTACTGGAGGAGGCCACTCCTACCAGCGCTGCGATCGATCAGTTCGATGACCTAGAATCGCTCCTTGGGGATGCTTCAGACCCAGCCTCGCTCAACTTTGCCGCAGCCCACGAAGCAGAGGCAGAATTCGGCGACTTAGAGAAGATGCTGGAGGAAGCCGACATGACGATGGGCGGCTCTGCTGCAAGCCGTACTGCCACTCCACCCGGTCGCCGCTCAACCCGTGTGGCAAGAGGATTCAACGAACAAACAATGCGGGTTCCGATCAAGCAACTCGACAATCTGAGTAACTTAGTCGGGGAACTGGTAGTCAACCGTAATAGCCTAGAGCAAGACCAAGAGCGGTTGCGGCAGTCGCTCGATAATCTGCTGTATCAGGTGCAGCAGTTGAGTGATGTCGGTCAGCGAATGCAGGATTTATACGAGCGATCGCTGCTCGAAAGCTCGTTGCTGGCAAGTCGTCAAAATCGCCGCGTTGCGTTTGGAGGTTCAGACCGGAGCGCAAACGGCAACTCGCTCGGAGTCGAGTATGACCCGTTAGAAATGGATCGCTTTACCGGATTCCACTCGCTGTCTCAAGAAATGATCGAGTTGATTGTGCGAGTGCGGGAGTCTTCATCGGATATCGAATTTATTGTCGATGAAGCGGATCAAGTGACGCGGATGTTCCGGCAGGTGACAACGCAACTGCAAGAAGGATTGACGCGATCGCGAATGGTGCCGTTTGCTCAAACCGCCGATCGCTTGCCGCGTGCAGTTCGCGATATTGCAATGAAGTGCGGCAAACAAGCAGAACTGGTGATCGAAGGGCGCGACACGCTGATCGACAAGATGATTCTGGAGCATTTATACGATCCGATGACGCATCTAGTAAACAATGCGATCACACATGGAATCGAAAATCCAGAAGTCCGCTACACCACAGGAAAAGCACCCACAGGTCGAATCACAATTCGAGCGTTTCACCAAGGCAACCAGACCGTGATTTCGGTCTCGGACGATGGAGCAGGGATTGATGTGGAACGGGTGCGATCGAAAGCGATTGAGAAAGGGTTGATCACGGCAGCAGAAGCAAAGAATGCAACTCGTCTCGATATTTACGATTTGCTGTTCCATCCTGGATTTAGTACGAAAGATCAAGCTGATGATTTTTCGGGGCGTGGTGTGGGCATGGATGTGGTGCGGACAAGTCTCAGCGAGATTCGAGGCACGATTAGCATCGATTCAGCCCACAACAAAGGAACCACGTTTACGATTCGGCTGCCTTTAACGCTGAGTATTTCTAAAGCGCTGTGCTGTATTAGCGATCGTGCCCGCATTGCCTTCCCAATGGATGGCGTTGAAGATATGCTCGACCTTCCGAAAGAGCGACTTCATACCGATGCAGAGGGACAAGCTTGTATTACTTGGCGTGATACAGTGCTGCCTGTGCGCCCGTTGAGAGAATTGCTGAGCTATAACCGTCATCTCAGTCGAGGAACGGTTTACGGGGGCAATCAGGAAGACGACTTGGTTTCGATCGTGATTCTACGAAGCGCAGGAAATTATCTAGCGCTACAAGTCGATCAAGTCTTAGGCGAACAAGAAATCGTCATCAAGCAGCTTGAAGGCCCGGTGCCAAAACCGATCGGTGTTGCAGGTGCGACGGTGCTAGGAGATGGGCGGATTATGCCGATCGCGGATGTATTGGAGCTGATTGACCTGTCACTGGGTCGAATTCGTCGCGATGCAGGCCCAATCTGGGAGCAAGGAACGGCTCAACCTGTCGTTGAGACGGCGGCAGTGAAGACCGAGCCAATGGTACTCATCGTAGACGATTCGATTACAGTCCGCGAATTGCTATCGATGACCTTCAATAAAGTCGGTTATCGGGTGGAGCAAGCCCGCGACGGTCAGGAAGCTTGGGAAAAACTGCGATCGGGTCTGCCCTGTGACATTGTGTTCTGTGACATTGAGATGCCCCGTATGGACGGACTGGAATTGCTATCGCGAATTCAGAAAGACCCGAACTTGTCGAATCTCCCGATCGCAATGCTGACCTCGCGGGGTGCCGATCGACATCGCCAAATGGCAGCTTCTCTGGGCGCAAGTGGTTACTTTACCAAACCATACTTAGAAGAAGCGCTACTTGATGCGGCACAGCGGATGCTCAAGGGAGAGGTGCTAATCTCTGCGAATAGCCCTGGAAACGGTTGAGGTTGGATTCCTAGCGACCTATAGCGATCCTAAATCAGTTGTGAAGGTGGAGTGCCGTTCCTTTTTAGCCCCCTCCTCCCTACTTTTTTAGCGCTCACAACTCTAATAGGATCGCTATGGCTGAGACGGAGCTTTAACGGCTCCGTCTTTTTTAATGAATTGGACAAATTCCTAATTCTGTAGATCGCTACCCCCTTTTTTGCGATAACCTACAAATTCAAGAATATGTCTACAGATTTGAGTGAAACTTTTTAGCAAGTAAGCCCCGATACAAAATTTTATATCTCTCAAACTTTGTAGAAAAAGCGACATGAATTATTTTAGATGTCATTAAGGAAGGGCGTAGGTTTTGGCGAGAGCGCGATCGTCGGGTGTCGAGATTCGTAATATCCGAACACGGAAGGAATGCTGCGTAGCAGATGCGGCTCTAATCTTGCTATAGTGTCACATAGAGATGAACTGTCGCTTCAATCAGGATCGATGCCCAGGCATCGATTAACCACCCGAACACTTTCTGTTTAGTTAAGTATTTTTGCTGAAATCGCCTCGTAGTATTTACGTAGTATTCCAGCAGTGATAGTGGTGTTTTTCACCCTGTCAAGTCGGAATCACCGCCTTGGCAGAATTTGAATTTTAGACTAAATCTGACTTAGCTCTCCTAGGAAGCAAATGATCGAGAGTCTCTGGCAAATGTGAGGCGACCAAGCTGTTTGACCTTGTAGGAGGTTTTTATGCGAATTGCCCAAGTTACCCCATTGTGGGAGCGCGTTCCGCCCCCGGCGTATGGTGGCATTGAATTAGTTGTGAGCTTATTAACCGATGAATTAGTCCGTCGAGGTCATGAAGTTACATTATTCGCAACGGGTGACTCCCTAACCTTAGCGGAGTTGGAATCAGTACATCCCCGTGCGATTCGGACTGACCCAACCGTGAAGGAGTACCAAGTGTATGAGTCCCTGCAACTTGCTCAGGTGTATGAGCGCTCGCACGAGTTTGATATTATTCATTCTCACATGGGATTCGCGGCTTTGCCCTTTGCACAATTTGCGACAACGCCAACAGTTCATACGCTACATGGCGTGTTTACTCCGGATAACGAAAAGCTGTTCTCGTATGCCCGATCGCAGTCCTATGTCAGTATTTCTGATGCACAGCGAGATCCGCGCTTGGGTCTGAACTGTGTTGCAACAGTGTATAACGGCATTGATGTGGATAGCTACAAGTTTTACGCCAAGCCGAATGATCCCCCCTATCTCGCGTTTCTCGGTCGGCTCTCACCGGAAAAGGGGCCGGATCACGCGATCTCGATTGCTAAACGTACAGGACTCCCGTTAAAGATGGCAGGTAAGATCGATGTTGTCGATCGTCAGTTTTATGAGGAAGTGTTAGCGCCCCAGATCGATGGTGAGCAAATTCAGTATCTGGGCGAGGCGAACCATGTGGAGAAAAATACGCTAATGGGGCAAGCAATGGCAACGCTATTCCCAATTACGTGGAAAGAACCGTTTGGTTTAGTCATGGTCGAGGCGATGGCGGCAGGAACACCCGTGGTTGGGATGCGCCTCGGCTCAGTTCCAGAAGTGGTTCAAGATGGCAAGACTGGATTTTTATGTGAAACGATCGACGACTGTGTTGCTGCTTTGGATCGTCTTGCAGAAATCGATCGTGCCATGTGTCGTCAGCATGTGATCGAGAACTTTAGCGTACAGCGCATGACCGATGGATACGAAGCTGTATATCGGCAGTTGCTCGGTGAGACTATGTTTCCTGCAAGTGAGCAATTAGTCGGTCAACTCAATTGAGCCACGGAGAGAACGTAACGCAGAAGGATGAAGGGTAAGCACGGTTTATCCTTCACCATTGTTCAAATTTGTGGAGGTAGAAGTAATGGTTGTAATCAATGAAAAGTTTGCTCCGGTTCAAAGTCGATTGCAGAGTCCGAGACAGTCGATCGCGTTGATTTCTGAACATGGTGATCCGGCGGCTGAAGTGGGTCGGGAAGAAGCGGGGGGTCAAAATGTGTATGTGCGCCAAGTTGGAGAAGCGCTTTCTCGCTTGGGTTGGCAGGTGGATCTGTTCACCCGCAAAGCAAATCCGAACGATGAGACGATCGTGCAGCATACTCCCCATTGCCGCACGATTCGATTGAAGGCAGGCGCGGAGAAGTTTGTGCCGCGTGATCAGTTGTTTGAGTGGATGCCGGAGTTTGTGGAATCGTTTCTTCAGTACCAGGCAAAGCATCATTATCCGCTCATCCACACGAACTACTGGATGTCGGCTTGGGTAGGATTAGAGGTGCAAAAGACCCACAAGGTTGAATTGATTCACACTTATCATTCGCTGGGTGCTGTGAAGTATCAGGCGGTTCCGAATCGTCCTGCGATCGCGGACACTCGTTTGGCTGTGGAGAAACAGATTTTAGAGCAGGCGCGTTGTATTGTGGCGACGAGTCCTCAAGAAGAAGAGATGCTGCGATCGTGGGTATCGCAAGAGGGGCGGATTGAAGTGATTCCTTGTGGCACTGATTTGGGCAGATTTCATACGATCCCAAAACTGCAAGCGCGTCAGGAGTTAGGACTGAAGCCGACGGATGAAGTTGTATTGTATGTGGGACGATTCGATCCGCGTAAGGGAATTGAAACGCTGGTGCGATCGTTTGAGTTAATTTACCGAAACGCTGTTGATCCTACGAATTTACGCTTGGTGATTGTGGGAGGTAGTGCTTCTGATCAATCTGATGGGCAGGAGCGCCAACGGATTGAGCAATTAGTGAATGAATTGGGAATTGCAGAGAATGTAATTTTTGCCGGAAGAGTCGGGCACGATCGCTTACCGCTTTATTACACGTCGGCGGATGTCTGCGTGATTCCGAGCCATTATGAGCCGTTTGGATTGGTGGCGATCGAAGCGATGGCGTGTGGAACGCCTGTGGTGGCTTCGGATGTGGGCGGTTTGAAATTTACAGTGGTTCCAGGAGAAACGGGATTGTTAGTTCCGCCTCAGGATACCGCCGCGTTCGCAATGGCGATCGGGCGAGTTTTGCATGATGAATTGTGGGCGAGAAAGTTACGCAAACGAGCATCGGAACGGGTGCAACAGAACTTTAGCTGGACGGGCGTTGCGGTGCAGTTGAGTGATTTGTATCGGCGATCGTTGGCGGAGTCGATCATGGATGACGGCGTAATTTTGGCTCCGAGAAAAGTTGCCTATTCGCGGGTGAATCCGATTCCTTTAAAGGTTTCGTAGAATCTAAGCTCTTGTGCTAGTTCTCGATCGAGGTTTTCTCGACTAAGAAGTGCTTCCCTAGACGCGACGACCTGATATCAATTTAACGTGAGTCTCCAACGAAGGCGTGCCCTTCCCGCAGGCACGCCTTCGTTGGAGACTCACGTTAATTCAAATGGCTACAGCTATAAAGGAGAAACTGAACCGTCGTCACATTGCAATTTGATTTGGTATTAGACCGAGCAGAGTTCGAGAATTCTCAGCATAGCAATGTCAAGCTGAGAAGAGTATTGGGCCAATGCTTTTCCTAGATCAAAGATTGCTTTTTCTAGTAAGTAGTGATTTAACAATCGTTGCAGTTCGTCAGAATTCTGCGGTAGGAAACCATCCTGCTGTGCGACCTCAAGATAAGCATCCAAAAAAGTGGTGCTGACCCATTGTTTCCAGGCTTCTGCCCATTGCTTCATGTTCTCCAGTTGATCCGGCGCAAATTCTGCATTGCTAATTTCATTGTTTAGCGCGATCGAGCCTGCGAAATAAAATGAGTGCAGCATTCCGGCAACATCGCGTAAAGGAGAGCGCTTCATGCGGCGATCGTTCAAGCTCCGCGAAGTATTGCCTTCAAAATCAATCACCAGAAAATCTTTTCCGGTGTAAAGCACCTGTCCGAGATGATAATCTCCGTGATATCGAGTCCGCATCGCTGTAATTTTCAGATCCAGAATGCTGCGGAATTGGTCTAGACAAGGCTGGTATTGTTCTAAAACTTTCTGTGCAAGTTGGGGATTTGGTACTTGGTATAGTTCATTTCTCAATGTGAGGAACACCTGTCCAGCGAGATTACGAGCATATTGATAAATCGATCGCTGATACAAAGAGGTAAATGGCTCTGGCTTAAAGTCGGGATTTTCAGGATCAGAAGCTAAAGCGATATGCAATTCAGCCGTTCGTTGTCCCAGACGTTGAATATTGACAAGATAAGCTGCAAGAGCAGTCTGGGCGGCTTCTGGAATGCTTTCTTGTAGAGTACAAGCTCCATTCTCGCAGGAGGTGACTGCATCAAAATAGGTACGAAGACTATCTAATGTATAGTCCCAACCATTCCGCGCATCAGAGATAAACTCTTGCAGAACTGCGATCGTTGAAGGTGGTTTGCTAGAAGATCGGTAAGTAAGTGTGCCAACAATGGCAGGGACTTGAGTAAATCGAGACTGTAAGAATTGCCGCATCTCGACATCTGGATTGATTCCTTCTTCAATAATGCGAAACAATTTGAGGATATAAGCAGCTTCTGCACTGGTTTTTACCGATTCACCGTAGATGATCGATGTATTGTTATGCTCACCTTTGAGCAAGGAAGCTTCCAGCATTGGAAACTGTCTGATCGCGCTCACGCTCAGTTGTCCAGATTGACCGGGATAGCGATCGCCATCCGAGAACCGTTCGAGCAATCCAACTAGGAATGCTGGATCAGCGATCGCTGCAAACAATACCCCGTCTCCTTCAACTTGAGCAATGATTGATTCAGGCGGAAGAGAAGCGGCGCGGTTGCTATCTGCATGAGCCACAATCACAATGTAGGTTTCGGGTTGCCCTTGAAGGTAGTTTACTTGCAGCCAAACCATCTGAGCTTCATGAGCTTGATATGGAATTGTGATTGATTCGGCAATTTGAGCTGATTGCACTGGGCGGGTTCTCGCTCGGAACCAGCGATGCTGCATTAGATGATTAACCAGAATTGTTTCCAAGGCAGTTTTACTCGCGGATTGTGTCAACGCGCTTTGCCAGTTTCCAACTAATCGCAATGTGGGTAATTCTGAAGGTACGATCGTTTCAACTTCTTGGGGTTTGAGGCTAAACCAGTAAAACGCATAAGCTCCTAAGCTGAGAAAATAAGGTGCATCTTCAATAGCTGGAAACTGTGTTCTGCCAAAAACCTCAACCGGAACAAAACCAGAAAAAGTAGAGAGATCAAGCTCAACGGTTTGCACAAAGCGGGATAAGTTCGCAACGACTAGGATGCACTCATCTTTGAAGACGCGGGTAAATGCTAAAACTTTACGATTTTCCGGGTGTAATAGCTGAAATTCTCCCTGTCCAAAAGCATGAAACCGTTTTCGAGTTGCAATCAAGCGCCGCATTGCGTTTAACAACGAATTCGGGTTCGATCGCTGAGCTTCAACATTCACGGTTGTATAGTTGTACTCAGAATCTACAATCAGCGGTAAGTAAAGTTTGTGGGGATTGGCGCGGCTAAATCCAGCATTGCGATCGTCACTCCACTGCATCGGAGTTCTGACCCCGTTACGATCGCCCACATATACATTGTCGCCCATGCCAATCTCGTCACCGTAGTACAGCACAGGGGTTCCAGGCAAGGAGAGCAATAGACTGTTTAACAGTTCGATTTGTCGGCGATCGTTCCCCAGTAGCGGTGCCAATCGTCGTCGAATGCCTAGATTGACTCGCATTTCTTTGTCTTGAGCATAGACGCGATACATATAGTCCCGGTCTTCATCTGTAACCATTTCTAGAGTCAGTTCATCGTGATTTCGCAGGAAAATTCCCCACTGACAGTTTTCTGGAATGGTTGGTGTTTGTTGCAAGATATCACTGATTGGAAAACTATCTTCCATTCGCACCGACATAAACAATCGCGGCATCAATGGAAAATGAAAGTTCATATGACATTCATCGCCTTCGCCATAGTAAGCCGCAGCATCTTCGGGCCATTGGTTTGCTTCAGCCAGCAGCATACATTCGGGATAGTTTTTTTCCACGCGCTGACGTAGTTTCTTCAGAAACTCATGCGTTTCTGGTAAGTTCTCACAGTTTGTTCCTTCTCGCTCGTATAGATAAGGGACTGCATCCATTCGCAAGCCATCGACCCCCATCCTTAACCAGAAGTCTAAGACCTCAAACACTGCTTCTTGCACAGCAGGATTGTCATAGTTCAAATCGGGTTGATGTGAGTAGAAGCGATGCCAAAAGTAAGATTTAGCAACAGCATCCCACGTCCAGTTAGAAACCTCGAAGTCCTGAAAGATAATGCGTGCTTCTTGGTATTTTTCGGGGGTGTTGCTCCAGACATAGAAATCTCGTTCGACAGAGCCTTCTGGGGCACGTCGAGCGCGTTGAAACCAGGGATGCTGATCAGAAGTGTGATTGATAATTAGCTCGATGATGACGCGAATTCCACGGGCATGAGCGGCTTCTAGAAAATCCTTGAAGTCTTCGATCGTGCCATAGATCGGATTGACGCTGGTATAGTCTGAAATATCATAGCCATCATCGCGCAACGGGGACGGAAAAAAGGGCAGCACCCAAAGTGCCGTTACACCCAGATTTTGCAAATAATCCAACTTCTCAGTCAAGCCGCGAAAATCCCCGATGCCATCAGCGTTGCTATCTGCGAAAGCACGAACTGGAACTTCGTAAATAATGGCATCTTTGTACCATTGAGGATCGTAGTTGAGCGTTGAAGATTGCATCATCGTCGCCGTTAGAATTGCTGAAATTACGGTATTACGCTAGGAGGTTTTAGGAATTTTCGTCATCCTCCTAAGACTGATTCTTCACAAATTGCTTTGGTGATTCAATTTCCGTCCATAGAATTATGATTTTGTTCACAGAGTTTAGTAAAGTTCAGCGATGGCAAGCGTGGAGAATGGGTGATGTTTCAGCGATCGAGCGGAATTCTTCTGCATCCGACGAGTTTACCGAGTGAGTTTGGCATTGGGGATTTAGGGCGATCTGCATATGAGTTTGTGGATTTTCTCGCCAAAAGTGGTCAAACGCTGTGGCAAATTTTGCCGTTGGCTCCGACCGGCTACGAACATTCACCCTACACCATGAATTTCAGCGTGTTTGCTGGTAATCCATTGATGATTAGCTTGGAGCAGCTTGCCGAAGAAGGATTACTGAAGCCTGAAGAAGTGATCCCGATTGAAGGGGGACGGGAGCGAGTTGAGTTCGATCGCGTGATTCCTTACAAGACCAAACTGCTGAAGTTAGCGTTCGATCGCTTCAAGCCACAGCCTGATTTCAAGGAATTTTGCCAGCAGCAATCCCAGTGGCTAGATGATTTTGCATTGTTTATGGCATTACTTGAAGCCAACCCTGGAAAAGATTGGCATCACTGGGATCGAGGACTAGCAAAACGCGATCCTGATGCTCTTAAATCGGCAACTGAAGCCTTGCAGCCATCCATCCAGTTTCATCAATTTCTACAATTCAAGTTCTTTGAACAGTGGATGAAATTGCGGCACTACGCCAATGCTAAGAACATTCAGATTATTGGTGATATTTCGATCTATGTTTGCCATAACAGCGCCGATGTCTGGGCGCATCCAGAGATTTTCAAGCTCGATCGAGACACGTTTGAGCCGACCTTTATTGCAGGTGTTCCACCAGATTACTTCAGCGCCACTGGGCAGCTTTGGGGAAATCCCGTTTATGACTGGGATCAACTCCAGAAAAGCAAGTATGAGTGGTGGATTCAGCGCTTTCAAACCACTTTGCAGTATGTTGATATTGTTCGAGTTGACCATTTCCGGGGCTTCCAAGCGTATTGGCAAGTTCCCGCCGGTGAAGAAACGGCGATCAATGGAGAATGGATCGAAGCACCGGGAGCCGAGTTTTTTGAAACCTTGGGAGCGCGTTTAGGCGAATTGCCAATTCTGGCGGAAGACCTTGGGATTATTACCCCCGAAGTTGAGGAGCTACGCGATCGCTTCAGGTTCCCCGGCATGAAGATTCTACAGTTCGCTTTTAGTGATGATGCAAACAACACACATCTACCGCATCACTATGTTCAAAACAGCATCGTTTATCCTGGGACACACGATAACGATACTGCGATCGGCTGGTGGAACACAGCAACACCGCACGAAAAAGAATTCTTCGCGCAGTACATTGGCTATACTCCGGATGAGACAAACATTCATTGGGCATTAGTCCGGATGGCGTTTGCGTCTGTGTCGGTTTGGGCAATTCCAGCGCTGCAAGACATTCTAGGACTGGATGGACGATCGCGCATGAATGATCCAAGCCAATATGCAGGCAATTGGCGTTGGCGATATCCAAGCTCTGAACTGCTCACCGATGAACTGGCGGAAAAGCTACGATCGATGACCGCTTGCTACAGTCGGCTGAAGCCATAAATCATCTTGCAAGAAGGTTTCAAGTTGCGGGGTTCCGCTTACGCTGTAAATCAATTGCAGCGTTTCTAGGACAGCATACATGGATCGATTGAACTTGAGCGGTTTTCGGCAATTCTGGACGATCGCGAAACCCTACTGGCAAGGGAACGAAAAGTGGCAGGCAAGAGGCTTGTTGCTGGGTGTGGTGCTATTTTTACTGGCGTACACGGGTTTGAGCGTGATTCTGAACAACAAGCGAGGCGTGTTAATTTCCGCGCTTTCTGCCCGTGATGAATCGCGATTCTGGCAAACCGTGTTTGTGTTTATTGCTGTTCTGGTGATTTATGCGCCATTGCTTGCAGGCTATCGCTATCTACGCGATCGTCTCAGCTTACAGTGGCGACGTTGGCTAACGACGCGCTTTGTGGATAGTTACTTTAACGATCGGGCTTATTATGAACTGACCGCAAAACCTGAAATTGATAACCCCGATCAGCGAATCGCTGAAGATGTTCGGAGCTTTACGCAAGAGTCGCTTGCCTTTTTGTTGGTTCTAGTTGAATCGGTTCTCTCGGTGATTGCCTTTAGTGGGGTGCTTTGGGGCATTTCTAAACCGCTAGTGATTTTTCTAGTATTGTATGCGCTGGCGGGAACGCTTGTAACCACCGTTGTCTTTGGCAAGCCTTTGGTGCGACTGAATTTTGAGCAACTGAAAAAAGAAGCAGATTTTCGATTTAGCTTGGTGCGGATTCGCGAGAATGCTGAAGCGATCGCGTTCTATCGGGGCGAAGAACAAGAATCGAACCAAGTCAAAGCGCGGTTTCTTGAAGTATTTGAGAATGTGAAACGGCTGCTGATTTGGGAACTCAATCTGAATGTGTTGACGAATGCGTATGAGTTTATTCCGTTCATTCTGCCTGCTTTAGTCGTTGCTCCTGCAATCTTTGCGGGAGAGATGGAAGTGGGTAAAGTGACTGAAGCTCAAGGCGCATTTGTTCGAGTGTTCTTCTCGCTCAATGTTGTTGTTGCAAGATTCCAAGCGTTAACAACCTTTGGGGCTGGAATTAATCGTCTATCCAGCTTTGCAGAATTTTTAGAACAAAAAGATGCTGTAGATGAACAAGCAATCATTCAAACCACCGAAGACGATCGCATCACGATCGAACACCTAACCCTTCAAACTCCAAACCGACAACGTACATTAGTTGAAAACTTATCAATCGAGCTTCCCAAACAGCAAGGGCTTTTAGTCATGGGTGCAAGTGGCTGCGGTAAAAGTTCTTTATTAAGAGCGATCGCAGGCTTATGGAACTCTGGGACTGGAACGATCGTGCGTCCCAATTTAGATCAGGTTCTATTTTTACCGCAACGTCCTTACATGGTGTTGGGAACCTTGCGCGATCAGTTGCTTTATCCAAACTCTGATCTTGAAATCGAAGATGCTCAGCTACAACAGATATTAGAGCAAGTTAATTTAGCGGATTTAGCCGATCGCTTCGGGGGCTTTGGAGCAAAACAAGAGTGGTCAGATGTCTTATCGCTGGGAGAACAACAGCGCCTTACCTTTGCTCGATTGCTGTTGAATAAGCCAGATTATGCCATTCTCGATGAAGCCACCAGCGCTTTAGATCAAGCAAACGAGGAGCGATTATACGAGCATTTAGAGCGAGTTGGGACAACTTTCCTCAGTGTGGGACATCGATCGACATTAGCAAAATATCATCAAGCCATTCTGGAATTCTCGCAGGACAAAACCTGGAAATTAAAACATCCGCAAGAAGTTAGCAATTGAAACAAAGAGCGGCTCCGATCAAACGATCGAGCCGCTCTGAAAAACTAGACTTCCGCCGGAGCCTCATTCATCAGCTCTTTAAGCACTTCATCGATCCGTTTGTTCAAAAACACAGCACTTTCATCAACTGCCCGAACCCAAGTGACAGGAAACCAATGATGCTGTCGATCGGGAGAATCAAGCTTTTTCATTTTGATATACTTTCCGCCCTCAACTTGATCTACAGTTCCGATGTGCACATCTGATGCGCCATCCAAACCGCCAGGGCCTTCAGCATAAATTGCTAAATCTGCTCTAATTTTAGAAATGTCCACGATTGTGTCCTCGATATAAAAAATGGTTTATTTGCCCGTAACTTTCTGGGTCAGTTCCCGTACTTTGCTCACTGAAGTCTCAATCAAGCTGGTTTCAGGAACTTCCTTTCCTTCCGCATCCACAATCCGCTTAAACGGTCCGGGCATCTTCTCAGGGTCTTGTCCTTCTTGCAGACGTTGTTGATAGATCTCTTCTTGAATCCCTGCTGCCTCAGTTTCTTCAAACGCCCGATCGATCTGCTCTTCGGCACTAATCGAAGAGGACGAAGATGGAGGTGCAGCGTAGCTCGGTAAGTTTAGAAATACAAAGTTAGATACAGTAAACAATACAACAAGCGACACGACTGCGATCGTTCGGCGCAACCCTCGCTGCAATGCCGATAAAGCGATAGGCATCATTTAACCTCTTTAGATAAAAGCTGAGTCGCATTCTAAGCTGCTGCGATCGTCACTGCTTCTCCTGTAAGACAGATTCAATTTCACACTGCGTCTAAAGTGAACCACAATCACTGCAAAAACTGCATCCTGAACGGATAGCGGTACGACTGTCCTCGGCTGGCTTTCACGGCAGCAAAGCTGATTACCACAATCATAAATCCCGCGAACAGCACAAGCGTCGCTATACCGAGCACTAGCAACCAACCAAAAACAGTACCAAAAATAGTCTGACTTGGGGATGCACCTGTAATTGCAACCATGCAAGTCGTAAATGCCAGAAAAGTCCAAAAAATTACACCAATCAACAGATAGATTGTCATCGAGAGTTGAAAATTAATCGCTTCTCGCCCTTGCTGATCGATAAATGGATGTCAAGCGCGCCCCAGTCTCCAAACAAGATAAGGAAACAGCGCTCCCAAGAACGGAATCGGTGCAACCGAGCAGACTATGATCGCCAACAATCCCGACAAATGACAACTCATCCCCCAACGTCGCACGGATAAATCTAAGGGTGATTCATTCATCTAATGTATCCAATAGCGCCCAAAGTTCACAAAGAACTGTACCTCTAGGCTGATTGATCTATTTCATTAGAGCATTTCAGAATACATCGATCGCATCTTTTTAACGACTATTGTGAGTGTTCTAATTCGGTTAATCTTAGGGCTGGTGTTTGCGGTTGGGAGTCTCTTTAGCTACTTCGGGGCAACGAATGTCAATCCCGTTACTGGCGAAAACCAGCGCGTTCAACTGTCGCCCCGACAAGAAATCGCGCTCGGACTGCAAAGCCGTCAGCAAATGGCAACTCGGCACGGCGGACTTTTCCCTGAGCAATCGCTGCAAGACTACATCGATGCAGTTGGTGAACGGGTGGTTCAGCGATCGGAGGCTGCTAAAGCGCCCTACCCGTTTGAGTTCCATCTGCTGCGCGATTCCCAGACAGTCAATGCCTTTGCGCTTCCAGGCGGACAAATCTTCATTACCGCAGCACTTCTAGGACGAATGAACTCAGAAGCGCAGCTAGCTGCCGTATTAGGGCATGAAGTCGGTCACGTAGTTGGGCGACACGGAGCCGAGCATCTCGCCAAACAGCAGCTTGGTGTTTCTCTGGTGAACGCGATCGGAGTTGCGGCAAGTGGTGGAGAAGATGGCGGACAGGGAGCCGCCGCGATCGCTCAAGCCGCAAATCAGCTTGTTAACCTCCGCTACGGTCGCCAGGATGAGGCGGAAAGCGATCGACTCGGACTAAAATTCATGCTTCAAGCAGGCTACGACCCGCGCGGCATTCTCGAACTCATGCAAATTTTGGCGCAGAGTTCGGGAGGACGAAAACCAGAGTTTCTCAGTTCTCATCCCGACCCCGGAAATCGCTTACAAACCTTGAAAGCGGCGATTCAAAAGTCCTTTCCTCAAGGCATTCCGACGAACTTAGAAGACGGGCGCGATCGCTTTGCTCAAGTGGTTCGCCGCAGATAGGAGAAACACCATGAATCTAATGATTTTGTACTGGGTATTAGTCGCGGTGATGCTAGTTGGAGTTGCGGGAGCAGTGTTACCCGGAGTGCCGGGGCCTAGCTTAATTCTGGCAGCAATTTTAGTGTGGTGTGTGGTGACAAAGTTTGCCATTCCGCTACTGCCGCTCGGATTGATCTTCGTGGCGCTGATTCTGAGTGCTGTTGTAGAATGGCTCGGCTCTTACTGGGGAGCCAAACAAGCAGGAGCGAGTAAGTGGAGCCAGTATGGAATGCTTGCGGGCATGGCGATCGGCTTTTTTGGGTTGTTGCCTGCGTTGCCGCTTGGTGGCCCCATTGCTGGAATCCTCGTCGGTGGTCTATTGGGTGGATTTATCGGTGAGTATCTTTATCGCCGCAATCTCCCAGCCTCAGAACGCCTTAAAACGGCGGGAAAAGTGAGTCTCGCGATCGGCTTTGGCGCACTGATCGGAAACTTAATCGAAGTTGTGTTAGCGATCGCAGCCGTTGGCATCTTTGTTTGGTCAACCTGGTCATCGGTGATGTGGGCTTAATTCACTCTCGCTCGAAACCGAATAAAGCCAAACGAATTCGGAGTGCCCTTTGCAGTGGCATTGGGAAGATTGTTTAATTTCAGCATGATTGCCCCATTTGGAACAATGACCGATGCTCCGTTTGCACCGCAAGGAGCAGCAGTTCCCGGTGCAAAGAACTGACCTCGATCGGGTACATCATCGGCATTACTGAGATAGACCGTGGCGCTGTCGATCGTTAGTTGCATCCCAAAGTTGCCTGCAGATGTGGGGCTATCCTTCGGTGTGCTGGTATTAAAGGTATTCGGAATAAACGTTGTGTTGGGTGGAATCAAGTCGCAGATCGTCACATTCTGAGCAGGACTACTTCCATCTGAGAGAAAGTAAATTGTGTACTCTAAGCTATCACCGGGTTTAACCGGAACGAAATCGCCCGCAGTAACGCCTTTCCCAGTGCGACCTACAATATAGTTAGCGATCCAGTTTCGTGAACTATCGTCACTCGAATCTGCGGGGTCATCAATGAGATTTGTGTAGTTTGTACTATTAAGTGCCGTAATCCGTTTCACTAGCCGTAAGTTGGCGGATGGAGTATTGATGATATTGACATTGGTGAGTTTTGCGCCACTAGGAAAATAAGTCCAGATATCTAAGCCTTTGGTGTCCCCAAATGAACCCGTACATTTAGTATTGGTGTTTCCTGTACTTGAAGGGACTCCATACTGACGATCGTTTGTACGAGTGTCAAATCCACTGATCGGATCACTAAAGCTCGGGGAGGGTGGATTGATACCACATAAAACCTGCCCTACAGTTCCGACAATTGCACCGTCGGCTGTGCGATATCCTCGATCGTCGTAAAAGGCTTGAAAGTTACCGAGTGGATTGGTGGCATTCAGCAACTCGATTGTCGGACCACCAAAGGCATTGTTTTCAGCATCCAGGAGCGGAAAATGGTACTCGCCTGCATGGACACGAATTCGAGCTGGATAGCTACCGGCTGGAAAAGCGACACCGCTATTATCTCTTCCATCCCAATCGACAGATTGTAGCCCTGATGCAGACATTACACCGCGCAGCACTCGATTATTGAGGTTTGTGGGATCAAAGTTAGAACCATCACGACTAATCACTAATTGATAATTGCCTGCGATCGTACTGTTAAACCTAAAAGTCCCACCCTGGTTGACAATACTGGTATTTGCGTTAAATTTGCCTGAAAACGCTAGGGAATCCACATCCGGTTGAGCAGGTATGAGCGGAATTCCCACCCCGACGAAATTACCATCCACAGCATAGCGATTAACAAAAGCTAAAGCCTCAATATCAGGATCATTGAGAAAGGTTGCAAACTGAGGGCGGGAAAGGCTAACCTCTCCATCAGGTGAATCCAAGTCTCTATTTTGTCCAATTAAGTCGCGATAGAGCGGAGTCTTGCCATCGCTGTCAAAAAATCCAACCTGATTTCCGTAGAGCAGGAAGCCAGCAGGATCAAGCCCTCGTAAAGTAATCTTGTAACGATAGCCATCATTCGTAACCGGATAGACCGAGAAGTATAAGGGTCGCCCATTGCTTCCAGCAAAGAACGCAAAGTAGTAGGTAAATACTCGACCGTTTTTATCGGTCGTTGAATTGGGATTGCTGTCCCGAACCGTCACATCCCAAGCGGCAACACTATTTCCTTGACCATTGTTATCAGTATTGAAGCTGTCGATCGATCCGTTCGGGGTGCCCTCTGTTGTATTTGGACCAAAAACAACCACATCATAAACTCCCGTTGTTGGAGCAGTGTAGTAACAAGGAAGATAGCCGCTAGTGTTGCCCGTTCCAGAAATCGCTTGTGGACCTGCTAGCTCCATGGTGCGAGTTGTAATGCGTCCTCGCGCTGTATCACCTAGACTTGTGCGTTGAACAGAACATCGAAAGTCAGCCGATGAAGAAACTGGAACTGCTTCACTACCGATCGGACCTGTAACACGACCAGGGTTGAACACTAGGATATCAGCACTAGAAGTGGTGTTACTTGAACCGAGTAGAATCCTCTCGCCTGCTTTGGCATAAACTTTTAGTAGTGTTCGTCGTCGTAATGTATTGCCGTAGGAAAAGTCTGTTCGCCACTCTAAGTTTGCTCGATTCCCTGTCGCCCCTGAAGGATAAAGTGTGCGGCTGCCTTCTGCTTGTGCCACTTGCGTTCCAGTAAGCCAAAGACAAGCGATAAAAGTTCCTATCCTTCCGAAATATTGAGAAGACTTTCTAAGGGTTAGAAGCAGTTGAAGTAAGCAAGTCATAGCAGGATGATTTAATGTGGCTGAGAGGGGGCTTTGGCATCAGATTGCATCACGGTTTGTTGTTCAGGCGGCGTTTGCGGCTTGGGGAACCGTTGCAGCCCAAATCCGTTGAACAGCTCATTCACTTTCAGGGTTACGCCAAGATACAGCCCACTGGTTGATCGCGAACCCGTAAAATCGCGATCGTTTGCCCGTCCGAAGCTATAACCTGCTGAAAGTCTCAAATCTGGCGTGAGATAGTATCCTGCTTCGAGTGCCCAACCGAGTTCGTTAAAGCCTGTGGTCGATTGTCCGATCCAACGTCCCTCGACGGCGACATCCCACCGATAGCCCAATCGGTAAACCACTCGACCTTGCGCCAAGGTAACAGTGCTGGTTCCAGCTAAATCACTCGCTAGATACGAAGTACTATCTCTCAGGGCAAACTTTCCGTAGAATTCCCAACGCCAGTTCGGAGCGTAGATCGCTTCAAGTGCAAACAGGTTTTCGGTTGTGCCTGTGCCGCTCCCAAACAGAATCGTATCGGGAATTGTTGAGGGATTTTTGCGGTATTCGTAGCGGAGTAAAGCATTAAAGCGATCGTCGTTCGGATCTCGATATGCCAGTCCTAGTCTTAACGTCTTTGTATCATCGAGTCCCACTAAAGTTTGATTCGCGGCATTGGCTTGTTGATACTGAAACAGTGCAGTGAGCGCAGGGCTAATTTTTCCGGCGGCACCTGCTGAAATCACAGTATTTGCACCTGCTGAGGAAGTTCGACGCTCAAAGCGGGCACTCGCCTGAAAGCGGGACTCATCCGAGTATTCCAGCCCAATACTATAGTTATCTCCACTTTCTAAGCCTAAGCTTGCAGCACTTTGTCCGACTGCAAACGGTTGTGCGAAGATAGTTTCTGCGGCACTGCGGCTCGAAATCGTACTAAACACGCGCTCGTATGCAAGATTTGCCCTCAGCCCAGGAGAGATTCTGAGAATTTGATTCAGTCCGATCGCCGCTTGAATGTTCGTGCCATTTGCTCCGCCCAACAGCGTGTAACGTCCGGTTAAGGTAGTGTCCCGAAATAGCTTATGTTCACCTAACACGCTGAGATTGGTCAGCGATTGACCGGCGAACTGTCCGCGATGATAGAACTGTTGAGCAAACTGGACTCTAACTCCTGGGAGTGCTTGCCAGTTTAAGCCGAGTAAAGTGCGATCGTTGAAGACTGGATCAATTCCCGAGGACAAAGTTGTTTCGTTCTGAGCCAGGAAGGCTAAGGTTTCAGTCAGAGGAAACGTGAGCCGCGATCGCAATTGTTCAGAGCTTCCAGAGAAGATTGCAGGAGTTAGGCGATCTTGGCGATCGCGATACAGCCAATCCAAGCTAAAGCTTGCAGTTCCGAAGCGTTGTTCTATCCCTGCTGTAATAGTTGTCAGAGAATTGTCTACTCGCGATCCAGGGATCGGAGCCGTGCGAGGAGTCAACAATTCATCGATCAGAGTGAGAGGACGGGGGGCAATTCCAGTATTGTCTTCTTTGTCGTATTGCACTCTAACATTGGTAGTCGGAGAAACGGTGGCAGAAACTTGTGCGCCATAGCGAGTTTGTCCGGGTGTGAAGCTCGTTGTTGCATTGTTGTTAAAGCCTGCATCAGTTTTACGATAGTAAGCTTGCCCAAAGATACCCTGAGCAATTTGGCTGTTGAGTTCAAGGCGATAGGCTGAACCGCGAACTGAACTACCTAAGTCTAATGAATTTTCGGAATGAGCATATTCGGCAATCAGTTGTGTAGATGTTCCGAATCTCAGTAGTGCATCGGCTCCAAATAATTCAAATTGACGTACCCCTTGATTTTCTTGCAGATAGGTTGCACCGACCCAGCTTTCACGATCGAGTCCTCGCGCAAAGTTGTACTGTAATCGTCCTGCGTAAAGATTGTTATTCGATCCACGCTGTTGGTACTGATAGGTTACAACAATCCGGCGAACCAGTGTTTCACCGTTTACACCAATGTCTGTTCTTGAAATTGGCTGACGGAATAATAGTGAGCCACGATCGTAGGCAATCTCATAATCTGCACCCCGGCTTAGGGATTGTCGATCGATCACTGTTCCCGGTCGATTCAGTTCTTCAGTTTCGAGAAAAACATTCTCACTGCCTTCGAGCAACAATCGGCGCGATAGAAAGTAGAAACCGCTTGTGCCATCGGGTGGAATTGTATCTCGCTGAAAGCCTTCTAAGTTATCAGCAAAAATTCCCGTAATTTGAAGATTACCGATGTTATAGTTCGTTTTGAATCCGTGGAGTTGGCGCGTGGTGGCAGTGAATGACTGCGATCGTCGCGCAAATTCCTCGGTATTGAAATCTCCCCACATTGCATAGTCTATCCCTGCTCCTGAAACGGGAGAAGTGCGCTCAAGTCTGAGGAATAAACTATCGCGTGAGGGTGTAATTGCAGTCGTCGAAGAACTATCGCCATAAATCGGATAGTTCTGATCGCAGGGTTGAATATCGCGATATAATCTTGCCGTTGAATCGCAGGTTTCATTCAGCGTTCTACTATTGTTAAACGCTCCGGTAAACAACCAGGTTCCGATCCGACCTGTGGCAAACACTGCCGCTTGCGCACCCAGTCGGTAAGGATTGTTTCGATCTTCGGGATTAAAATCTCTCAGCCTGCCAAAGTAGTCTGTTCCACGTCTGCCAAAGCGCAAATCAATCACACCCGTTGCGATCGAGGGTCTGAGATCGGTTTCAAAATTTAGCTGCGAGAAAGCTTCTAACGCATTTGCCCGCACCTGAATTGTCACGGCTCTCGGTTCAAGTCCCGCTCTCAAAGTTGCGGTAAATCGTCCCTGCTGTGCTTTCACCTGAAATCCAGGCTGCTCTTTGTCGGCATCTGTACCTATAAATTCGCCTGCGGTTGCTGATAAGGTAACAGTCGTTTCTCGATTTGAGAGATTGCCTTGAGCATCTAACACCTGACCTTCGATCGTTGCGGTCGATCGGCCATCTGCGGGAATACGCGATTCAACAGAACTCACAGTGAGTCTAGCTGCCTCGCCCCGAACCTGTACGTTGATCGTAGCCGTTGCACCTTTTCCACCATTAACGAGCGTTTGAGCGGTTAAGGTATTCTTGCCGTCTTTGAGTGCAACTCCATACCAAGTTTGTGTAATCGTAGTGCTGCTCGTTTCTGTGCGTCCAATCAAGCGATCGCTCACTCGCTCACCATTGGCAAACAGTTCAACTTTTGCATCCTTGGGGTATTGCAACACAACCGTTGCAGACGGCAAGTCGAGAACACTGTTAACCGCAGGAGAAATAAATTTTAGCGTTGGTTGAGACTGTGTTTGAACTGGAGCAGGAGTGGCATCAGCTTGCGGGACTTTGAACACGATCGCCAGCAAGGGAATCAGACAGAAAGCGTAAACCGATCGAATTTTCATTTTCTCGCCTCCCGTTGCGCTGGCGTAACCGCAAAGTTCATTCGCACCAATCCACCCGGAGCAAGCCGAACTAAGCGAGATTGGCTATTGCGTTCAACAAATCTTTGATTCGGCGCAAGGGTATAACCTGGAATGCTCGTCAGATCTAAAACGCCAGTGCGATAGCCCGCTAGCACATTTGCAACGGAGAACAATCCATTGACATCTGTGGTGATGCGATTGCTATCATCCAGAAAAATTACTGCATTCGGAATTCCAGGCTCTCCGGGCTGTTGTTCCCCATCAAAGTTTTTATCTTCAAACACCCGACCCATAATCGTTCCGCAGTCAGTTAAGATGCCGTTGCGAACCCGGAGCCGATGTAGCGCGGGGCCATCTCTCACAATGTCCTGAT
The DNA here is from genome assembly GCF_039962495.1 of Leptolyngbya sp. AS-A5. Classification (NCBI taxonomy): domain Bacteria; kingdom Bacillati; phylum Cyanobacteriota; class Cyanophyceae; order Leptolyngbyales; family Leptolyngbyaceae; genus Leptolyngbya; species Leptolyngbya sp. AS-A5. Next base: position 115,009 of record NZ_JAMPLL010000010.1, read on the forward strand.
TGTCCGATCGCGTCGCTTGAACTAGAGCGCGATTCTGCCCTGAGCCGCGAATGGCATCTGGGGTTAATGTTGCTGCATACACCAGATTGAGAACTGGAGTCTGTGTGCCGTTGTTGGGAGGTAAGGTAATGTTCGGCAGCGTAAAGGTAATCGTAGAACCGTTCTCGATCGCAGCAACCGGAACAATCGTGTTTTGAAATTCCGCTTTTGCACTGTTCTCCCGGAATCGGAAGCCAAGCGGTAATACATCTGTGATTGTAAGATTACTAACAGGAGCACTCGCTAAACTGCGAATAGATAGTCGATACAGTACCGTGTCTCCGGGTACCGCAGTCGCTCGATCAGCAGTTTTGACGAGTTGAATGGCTTGCGCCTGACAGAGAGTGGCATCTAAGTCGATCGCAGCCAGCGACAATCCCACTTGCTCTGCATCTTGAATCGTTAACTCTCCATCAATGGAGTTGACTCCTGTGGTTGTACTCAAGGGTCTACCATCGAGCGAAACCGCAGTGTAAGACACCTGCCGTCCATTGCGACCTGTAATCGTTAATCGCACTCGACGCTGACTGTAAATCGAGCCTTGAGGCGGGTTAATCACCAGAATGTATTGATTGCCGATCGCTAACTGTCCCCGTGCATCATCGAGCAGAAAGTTATATCGACCATCACTGTTAGCACTCAGAAAGAACGGATTGCTATTTTGACGGTTTGGCTCAAGTCCAGCAGAAACGCCATTGTTCGGAATGTCTGGAAGTTCAGTTTCTGTTAGCGACACCAGTGAACCAAGTTCAACTCCAGACGCATCTGCTGCATGCACACTCACACTAAACCCTGAATAGCTTGACAATGCTTCCCCTGCACAGCCTGTAATCCGCCCTAGAGGATCAATTAAGCCCTGCTGAAGCCGATTGGTCACACTGCTAAATGAATTGCCTGCTGGATCGTTGTAGGTAAAAGTTGCGCGGTTGGTAATCGTCGAGGTCTTTGTTTGAGCTTGTGCAGGAGTCGCGAAAGCACTCACAGCGCAAAGTAACATCGCAGCACTCAATGTTTTGAGCGTTTTGAGCGCGCGGGAAAACTGCTGCACTTTCGGGAGGGTCGATGAGTTCACAGTCTTGAATGCGTAGGATTTTCAGGGAAGCGGACTTTGATTGACCAAAGCAATCAAAGTCCTAAATATCTACCGAACGCTTACGTCGTAGGTCATCTCTAGACCCTTCTTGGGTGCGATCGATTTTGCATAAGTCCAGCGCACATGGCTATAGGCTTCGGGAGATGCGGGCTGCATCTCAGTTCTGCCATCGGGTAATGTCATCTGTACTAGCGGATTTGCGCTAAAGGTTTTACCGCCATCAATGCTGTAGCTGAGTTCAGCCCCGCTTGGGATCGCAGTGCCGATCGCATAAATTGTTCCTTTCGGCACGGGCTGTGTGATTACTAATTTCTCAGCCGCACGATCACCTGTGTTTTTCGCCACGATTTGAAATCTCAGAATGGTGCCTTTTTGCACGATCGTATCTTTGGTTAACTCATTCCAAGCCACTTGCTCTTTGCCCTGAGCATCTTTCCGCATTAGCTTTTGTTTTGCAATCAGCCGCAGTTCAACTTTCGGTTGGTTCAAGTTTTGAGCAATCGCTAACCCACGATCGAGCAATCTTGCCGCAGCGAATGTTCCGTCGATCGGAAACATTGCTACCGTTGCCACAATTCCTAGTCCTACCCAAACAAAATTCCGTTTCATGCTTCACTCCTGATGAACTATCTGATTTCACGGCGGAAAATAAACTCCCCCGCTCCTTGAGGTGCAAGGATGGTGAGAGTATTGACATAGATTTGAATGTCTCCGCTGTTGGCAGTGCCGCTGATGGCCCCGCTTGTTGCAGTTGCCGAGCCTGGAAGGGTTCCGCCAACGGTGTCTCTTGTGGAGGTGAACCAATTGTTCGGCGCAGTTGCACCATCTTCAGTGATCACCAGGTTGTTAGCGGGGAGATTAACACTCCCGGAATTGTTCGGAGCTAGGGTTGAGATATTGCGATAGCGAATGCGATATTCGATGATGCGTCCGGGTCTTGCGGCTGCGCTCAGTGCCGCTTCATCGGTTGTATATCCCACAATCTCGGTTGCACCAGCGAGAATGCGGGCATCTTTTTCAAGTTCTACATATCCGGTGTAGAGGCGATTGATTGTAATGTTTCCAGGCTCATTCGATGAGCTACCGTTATTGTTCTCATCAATGAACGCCAAGATTGGAACGGAGTAGCCGGTAGTCTGGGAGATTTCGCCGGGAAGATCGATCGTCACTGTATAGTTAGCCGTTCCCCCTGCCGCAACAGTTGTGAGCTTCACCGGATTGGTGGCGCTAGTATTAGTGCCTGATTGATAGACAAAGCTTGTGCCGTTGTATTCATACGCTGCGACATCTGAGCCAACCGTAATTGTGACGATCGTTCCCGTAGCTAGACTATCTGGCACAGTTGGCGGAATTGGAATCAAGGAGATTGTTGCTGGACTGCTGCTTGTGTTCCGAACGGTGTTGGTAAATGTTGTCGCTAGCGTTTGACTATCGTTTAACGGTAATCCTGGAGGGAGACCCGCAGGTAACACAATTGATCGGTTGGTAAAGTCGTTGTTGTTGGTGGTATTGATGGCATCAGGGCGACCGTTAGGACCATTGAGCGGTGCGGCTGCGATCGTATAGAGCGTAACTTCACCCCCGTCTGTATCGTTGAGATCTCCTTGGTTAGTGGTTGCAGTATTGGTTGGAGTGGTTCCGGTACCTGGATCAATGCCATCATTTGCCGGATTTGCGACTCCATCCCCAATTCCCCGTCCGGTTGCAGTCGCGCCACCACTGTTTGGATCGGGGTTGCTGCCTTCTAGCTGGTTGTTGGGGGATTGATCACCGGATTCGTCGTACACCAGTTGAGTGGAAGTTCCGGGTGCGATAGTTCCGGGCTGTGATTGACCAAACACTTGAGCAATGTTGGCAATGCGTCCACCCGTAAAGCCAGAGATAGGGTTGACCGAGAATGAGAAGCCTGTAACGGTTGTACCTTTGGCGATCGCGGTCGATCGGATAAAGCCAACCCGTGTAATCGTGCCGGAGTTTGGACGAATTGTGACCCACTTGGCTTGGTGGGCGGGAATTGAAAGGGCGCTAGTTGTGTAGACGACTTGCCAGGTATTGTCGGGTGTGGTGGGCGTGGCTGTGCTCAGCGCGGTTGCGGTTGGAATTGCATCCGATACTAAGATGCGGTTTTGATTTGCAGTTCCGCCATCTAAGTTAATCGCTGTGGGATGGAGATCCGAAGCAACTAGACCCGTAGGCGGAGAAGTTGGATTTTCGACCCGTAGCGCTAGTGAATAGGTTAATGCATCGTCTGTGAGGTCTGAGGGTGTGTTGTTGTTGCTGTAGCTTGAAGCCGCTTTGAGCAGGGTGGCGAAGGCTTGCAAGCGAGCATTGACAGTGATCGAAATACTGGTTGCCATCGCTTCGTTGACTTGAGTCAGAACGCCCTCGGTCTCACCAGAGACGCTGTCTGGGTTATCTACGGTGTAGACATCAAGCGTATTGTTTACATTGCCCGTGCGATCGACGTTCTGAGCATTTGGCGTTGCGGTGTTACCTAGAGAAACCGTTGTCGTTGCGCTTGCGGGAGCCGTTCCATTCACTTGAATCGGAACGCGAACGGTGACGGTTCCAGTTGCACCACTGCCCCCGTTGGGTGGAATCGAGCCTCCTCCTGAGATTGCGCTTAGTAAGGTTCCAGTTGCACCACCGCCTGCAGGGACAGTGACCGGAGTGATATCTGAACCGTTGACTGCAACAATTTGCAAAGACCCATTCAGTGAGAAGTTAGTGCTATCGGAAAGAGTAGCTGTGCCCGGTATGAAAAACTGCGTCGGATCGTTCCCAACGTTTGTGATGGTGAAATCCACATAGAGCGTATCTCCTGCATTCGGAGTGAGATTGCTCGGAGTGTCGGCTGAGATGATGATTCCTGGGACTTCAGCAACTCTGACAGTTACAGTGTTAGACGTTGCGTTGTAGGTGGTTGTGCCATCCGAATAGGTTGCCGTGGCAGTGTTACTGATTTCGGTGTCAGCAACAGTCTGCGCGAGGGCGACTTTGATCCCAGAAAGGCTACTGCCGATTAGAAGCGTCGCTGCTAAAAGCTGGTAAGGGGTTGTTTTCATACGGGGCGGCAGGAGAAGAACTGAAGAGAGCGCATGAAGCTTGACCCCACCATGAATTTGTGAGGGCGCGATCGAGCGAAGAAGCTAGTAGAGAGTGAGTCAGAGGATCAGCCGCGAAAGTTCAGCACGATCACAATCATCTAAAACTACACAAGGCTCAAAATTTCTAAGTTGCCAGACTCAGCAGAAGGCTGTAATACATCTATCAAAGGGAACAGATCTACAATTGAAATGTGCCCATGCTTCTTGTAGTTATCAGCACAGTCCGGAAAAGTTCCGTTGGATCACTGACAGCATACTGATCTGGCTTAAGCTATCTAGCTTAGACATCGATAAATTTCTGCTGATAGCTGCTTAGGGAATTTTTGTTGCCTTGCATCCGTTCAAATCCAGCATCCGTGTTTATAGCAGCAACGCCCGTTTATCTACTAAGGTGAAGAAAGTTCTTGTTGGTCTGAAAACATGACTGTTCAGCCCCAAACCATCCTGTTTGCTCAACATGGCATGACGGATCTTTCAGGGAGTCAGACGATCGCTCGATTGGCTCACGCATTGGATCTGAAAGATACTCTGATCGTTGCACCCGAATTGCACTGGGTTAGGACTTTGTTTTATTTAGAACCGCTGATTCAGAGTGTTCAAGCGGTGGTGAGCGATACGTTAAGTAAATATCCTGATGTGCCGATTCGGATTATTGCAACTTCGATGGGGGGAGTGTTGTGGGTGGAATTGCTCGATCGGCATCCCGAATGGTGGTCGTGGGTGCATTCGTTGGTGCTGCTGGGTGCGCCGATCGGAGGATCGCATATTGCCCGCAAGGTCGATCCGTTTGGTTGGGGGATTGGAATTGCGAGAGATTTAGGAATTAATCGAAGCGCGATCGCGCAGAGGATTGCCGCAGAAATTCCAACTTTAGTGGTGGCAAGCGATTGTGGTGACGGACACGATGGCGTTGTTACCGTTGAATCGGCGGTCATTCACGGTGCAGAATTTGTCTGTCTGTCTGGTGTGTCTCATCCCGATTTGCGAATTCATTCTGCGGTAATGCAGGAAGTTTGGAAGTTTTGGGCGAACATCAAGGAAACGATCGACTCGAAGTAACGCGCTATGACGTTGATGCCTGTTTGGGGTTCTCTGCTGATTTTTGTTCTGTGTCCGATTCTGGGAGGGTTGCCGCTGATTAGTTGGATCACCCGCACTCTGACTCGGAAACGACTGTCCGAATTGGGGACAGGAAATCTCAGTGTTTCAGCCGCGTTTTATCACGGGGGGAAGATTGTCGGGATTTTAGCCGTATTGTCTGAGGCGTTTAAGGGAATTGCAGCGGTATTGTTAGCCCGATCGTTTTTTCCCGATCGTCCAGAGTGGGAAGTGATTTCGCTGATTGCGCTGGTTTACGGGCGGTATTTTATCGGCAAAGGAGCAGGCACAACGAATGTGGTGTGGGGCTATGCGGTGCATGATCCGATCACCTCGTTTCTTGTATTTTTGATCGGGGGAATTGGGTTTACGATTCTGCGAGAACGGCGATCGGGCAAGTTTGGCGTTCTGATTTTGTTTCCGCTGATCACAGCCTTGCGGCATCCGTCGGAGACTCCGTTGATTGGAAGCGCGATCGCACTTGCAGCTTTTTTGTGGTGGATTTATAACCAGATCCCAGATGACTTAAACCTTAAACCAGACCAAGCGCAGAGAGGATCACAGGCGATGTTTCAATTTCTAAGGGAGGATCGATCGCTCCTGACACTCGATCAAATCTTGAAAGCGGAGAAAGTTGGACAAAAGGCGGCAACGCTTTCGGAATTAAAGAGATCGGGCTATCCGGTTCCGGATGCTTGCATCTTGTTGCCCGGAGATGATCCGAAACCGTTGATTCAAGCATTGCAACCCTCGCGAGAGAATCCGTTGATTGTACGATCGTCCGCGATCGGAGAGGATTCTGAATCGGCTTCCGCAGCAGGGCAGTATGAATCGATCGCAAATATTACGCATCGAGAATTACTTTTACCTGCGATTTTGCGATGTTTGGAGTCGTATGAGCAGGAATCCGCCGTGAAGTATCGGCGCGATCGAGAAATTTCTGATGCGTCGATGGTGGTGCTCGTTCAGCAGCAAGTCCGGGGGGTGTTTTCGGGAGTGGCGTTTAGTCGTGATCCGATTACGCGGCAGGGTGACAGCGTATTGATTGAAGCGTTACCAGGGACTGCCGATCGTGTGGTTTCAGGACAAGAGACACCCGAAAGTTATCAGGTGAATGTGCGAGAAGTCGGGGCGGATTGGAGACTACCAGAGGATGCGACGCTCGAAATCGAAGGAAAAGGAACGGTTCCAGGGCGATTAATTCAGCAAGTGGCATACCTAGCGCGGCATTTAGAAGAGCATTTTCATGGAGTGCCACAGGATATTGAGTGGAGTTTTGATGGGGAAACTTTGTGGGTGCTGCAATCGCGATCGATTACAACGCTCGCCCCAATTTGGACACGCAAAATTGCCGCAGAAGTGATTCCCGGTGCAATTCGTCCTTTAACTTGGTCGATTAATCGTCCGCTGACTTGCGGAGTTTGGGGGAAAATTTTTACGATCGTCTTAGGCAATCGTGCTTCAGGCTTGGATTTTACTGAAACGGCAACCTTACACTATTCACACGCCTACTTCAATGCCACATTGTTAGGGCAGATTTTCCGGCGGATGGGATTGCCTGCTGAGAGTTTGGAGTTTTTAACCAGAGGGGCAAAGTTCAGCAAGCCACCGACACGATCGACGATCGCAAATTTGCCCGGATTGCTGCGATTGCTTCAGCGTGAAATGCGATTGGAGCAGGATTTTGCACGAGACGAGCAGCTTTACTTTAGACCGATGCTGCTTAAACTGAGAAATTTCTCGTTCTCGGCAGAAACGTTTGCGATCGGAACACAAGAACTTCGGTCTGGAACACAAGAACTTCGGTCTGGAACACAAGAACTTCCATCTGGAACACAAGAATTTCGGTCTGGAACACAAGAACTTCGGTCTGGAACACAAGAACTTCCATCTGGAACACAAGAATTTCGGTCTGGAACACAAGAACTTCCATCTGGAACACAAAACATTGAGCTTGACACTCAAGAGATCCAGCAAATTACTCAAGAAATTCAGCAAATTCTTGAACTATTAGAGCGATCGACCTATTACAGCATTCTTGCTCCTTTGAGTGCGGCACTCAGAAAAGCAGTCTTTCGAGTCCGCGATGAAGACCTAGATAACCGAGACACTCCGGAAGTTGCAGCACTGCGATCGCTCTCTGATTTGGCGGCTTCTGCGCGATCCGTGTTAGAAAATTCCGAGAGTCAAGAAGATCTGTTCGTTCAACTTGCTCAAACGGATCAGGGACAAGCCATTCTGAAGCAGTTTGATCAACTCCTCGACCAATACGGTTACTTAAGCGAAGTCGGAACCGATATCGCTGTCCCAACTTGGCGTGAACAACCGCAACCTGTGCGCGAACTCTTCCAACAATTTTGCTTAAGTCCCACTCCCGCCCCTGCAGCCCCGCAGATCAAAAACAAAGGCGTTCAGCGACGCATTGCCCTCAAGGGAAAAGTCACTGAAATTTACAGTCGTTTACTCGCAGAACTGCGCTGGCGATTTGTGGCGATCGAACAACTTTGGCTCAAGTCCGGCATTCTCTCCGAATCGGGTGACATCTTCTTTCTGACCTATGCGGAAATCCAGCAAGCCACGGGTTCAAACCCAGAATTCCAAGCTCAATTTTCCCAACTGATCGAGCAGCGTCGATCGCAATTCGACCACGATCGCCAACTCTCCCCAATTCCCCAACTCGTTTATGGCGACGATCCCCCCGCTCCCCAACTCCCAACATGGCAAGCCTCAGACCGATTACAAGGCATCGGAGCCAGCGCGGGGCAAGTCGAGGGAACAATCCGAGTGCTGCGATCGCTCAATGGTTCGATTAATGTCGATCGTGAAACCATTCTCGTCGTTCCCTATACGGACTCTGGTTGGATGCCCGTACTAGCGCGAGTCGGCGGACTGATTGCCGAAGTCGGCGGACGGCTTTCACATGGCGCGATCGTGGCGCGAGAATATCGTATCCCGGCAGTGATGGATGTTCCGAACGCGACCGAAATTCTGCAAGACGGGCAGCGCGTTCGGATTAATGGGCAGCAGGGAACGATCGAAATTCTCTAAGGTTGAGATTTCAGGGCTTCTTTGGCTTTTGCCTCAAACCAAGCGACCACTTGCGGAACCGTCAGCGATTCGATCGGTGTTCCATTCGTCTGTGCAATCTGCATTAAGGGATTGATCGAAGCAACGACAAGCTTCGAGAAGAACTTCTTAAACTCGTTATCAATCCCGCCCTGTAAGCTTTCATCTTGATAGATCCAATCTTCAATTTGTGGGAGTTGAAGATCCGCGATCGCTTGTCCTGACGCTTGAGCGATTTTTTTGAGCGATCGTAAGGAATAAATTGCCACTCGCGCTGAGAACTTATCTTTTGAGGTTAACAGCGCTTTATCGACTTCGATACATTCTTCGGGTGTGAGAAATTCTGAATTCGGCTGCATAAAGATGTGACTTACTCTAGATCTTCTTCCGTTAGATCAGCATCTTTCAAAATACTTTTCAATGTTCCCTTAGGTAAATCTCGACTACCGTGAACTGGAATCGAAAGAATTGAGCCCATTCTTTCTTTAACGTCAGTTCGATGAGTTTTTTCCGCTTCGATGTGAGCTACTTCGCCCCCTAAATCCCCCATTCTGGGGGACTTAGAAAGGAGCTAGTTCCCCAAGTTTAAGAGGTTTCCTACCCGTTCAAAGTCCCCCACTCGTGGGGGATTTAGGGGGCTATCCGCAGATCCAAACGCAGCTAAGCACTTGTGTCGAACTCACGTCAACTTACTCTAATCCCAAATCGGTTACGGCTCCTAAACTGCTCGATGACACCAATCGGGCGTATTTTGCTAACACACCTCTGGTATATCTCGGTGCGGGGGGTTGCCATGCAGCGCGACGTTTTTCTAACTCAGCTTCAGGAACATTCAGTTGCAGCAATCGGGCATGAGCATCGACCGTAATCTCATCGCCTTCTTGCACAAGCGCGATCGTCCCTCCGACAAAAGCTTCCGGTGCAACGTGACCCACAACCATGCCGTAAGTTCCACCAGAAAAGCGTCCATCGGTGATCAGTCCAACGGAATCTCCGAGTCCTGCGCCAATGATTGCCGAAGTTGGAGCCAGCATTTCTCGCATTCCAGGCCCGCCTTTTGGCCCTTCATAGCGAATCACTAAAACATCACCTGCATTGATCTTGTTTGCCAAGATTGCTTCTAAACAAGCTTCCTCGGATTCAAACACTCGCGCAGGCCCAGTAATCTTCGGATTCTTGACTCCGGTAATTTTCGCGACTGATCCTTCGGTTGCCAGATTGCCCTTCAAGATTGCCAGGTGCCCGGTCGAGTACATCGGATTGTTCCACGGACGAATCACATCTTGATCGGCGCGGGGTTCTTCGGGAATATCTCTCAATCGCTCCTCGATCGTCTCCCCAGTAATCGTCAAACAATCCCCGTGGATCAATCCATGCGCTAACAGCATCTTCATCACCTGCGGAATTCCGCCTGCTCGGTGTAAGTCTGTTGCCACATACCGACCCGAAGGTTTAAGGTCACACAGAACTGGAACGCGCTCACGAATCACTTCAAAATCATCAATCGTGAGGGGAACGCCAGCCGAATGCGCGATCGCTAAAAAGTGCAACACTGCATTCGTCGATCCGCCGACCGCCATGATCACAGAAATAGCATTCTCGATCGACTTACGAGTGATAATGTCACGCGGCAGAATCTGATTGCGGATCGCTTCGACTAACACCTTGCCAGCCAGTGCCGTATTTTCTGCTTTCTCAGGATCGACTGCTGACATTGTGGAGGAATACATCAAGCTCATGCCCATCGCTTCAAATGCAGAGGACATCGTATTCGCCGTGTACATCCCGCCGCAAGAACCTGCACCCGGACAAGCACTGCGCTCGACTGCGTACAGCATCGATTCTTCGATCCGACCGGCGCTATATTGTCCAACCGCTTCAAACGAACTGACGACCGTTAAATCTTGCCCATCAAGATGACCAGGCTTAATCGTGCCGCCGTACACAAAGATCGCTGGAATGTTCATCCGCGCCATTGCGATCATGGCTCCCGGCATATTTTTATCACACCCGCCGATCGCTAACACGCCATCCATACTCTGAGCATTGCAGGCAGTCTCGATCGAATCTGCAATCACATCCCGTGAGACGAGCGAATACTTCATTCCCTCCGTACCCATCGAAATCCCGTCGCTCACGGTAATCGTTCCAAACACTTGCGGCATTCCGCCAGCCGCACGAATTCCAGTTTCAGCTTCCGAGGCGAGCGGTGCAATCCCCATGTTGCAGGGAGTAATCGTACTGTGAGCACTCGCAACCCCCACGATCGGTTTCGTAAAATCATTGTCACCGAATCCGACCGCACGCAGCATGGCACGATTGGGCGATCGCTGAACGCCTTGAGTAATGGCTTGACTTCTTAGGTTTTCGGGCATAGTATTCTCGCTCTTTTTCGATATGCGGAACTCATTCATCTTGGAGTATAGGGAGCCGCTTTGTGTCTGTCCAATATATGTTTTGATTGATTTAAGACGAAAAACATATCAAATCAATGGAACTACGCCACCTTCGTTACTTTGTGGCGGTTGCGGAAGAACTCCACTTCAATCGCGCCGCCGATCGATTAAACATCGCTCAACCTCCCTTGAGCCAGCAGATCAAGCACTTGGAAACAGAATTAGGTGTAGAACTGTTTCATCGCCGCACAAAGCGACAAGTTCAGTTAACCGAAGCAGGACAAGTTTTATTGCAGGCAACGTATCAGATTCTGGCTCAATTGGAACAAGCCGTCTGCGACACACAACGAGCAGGCAGAGGCGAAACCGGAACACTCACGATCGGATTCACCAGTTCTGTAGTGTACGACATTCTGCCCGCGATTCTGTTTCAGTTTCGTCAGCGTTTTCCCCAAGTCAATCTGGTCTTACAGGAGTTGACGACGACGCAACAAGAAGAAGCATTGCAGAATCATCGAATTGAAGTGGGGTTTTGTCATCCACCGCTAAAAGATAATCACTTGAGCCTGGAATACATTTTGCAAGAGCCGCTGGTTGTCGCGTTGCCAGAATCTCATCCACTCGCAACCGAACCCGCCATTTCGTTACACTCCCTTGCAGATGAGTCGTTTATTTTGTTTCCACGCCATCTTGGCCCTGGTCTTTACGATCAAATTGTCAGTTTTTGCGAACAAGCGAATTTTCGCCCGAACGTGATGCAGGAAGCAATTCAAATGCAGACGATTATTGGCTTAATCTCAGCCGAGATGGGGATTGCCTTAGTTCCAGCCTCACTACAAAGTCTGAAACGAGTTGGGGTGGTTTACAAACCTCTGGAGTCAGCAATGCCTTTAGCTGAGATGGCACCTTTAGTTGAGACGGCAATAGTATGGCGACCCGATCATACTTCGTCGGTTCTACGCGAATTTTTGCAAGTTGTAAGACGCTACGTGAATGAGCACAGAAATCACCCTCAGCTCTTCTGAATAAAATTTGTCGAACTAAGCGCGATCGCGCGCTCTTACCAGCGACGCAGAGAAATCTGCCTTGCAGCAAATATTCCACTCAGAAAACCAAATAGATGCCCTTCCCAGGAAATGCCCAACTGCCCCGGCAGCACACCCCAAATAATGCCACCGTACAGTAATCCCACAGCAAGGGACATGGCGATCGACAAAGCACTCCGCTCAAAATAAGCCCGCGACAGCAAAAATCCAAAGTAGCCAAAGATTACGCCGCTTGCTCCAATATGTAATCCGGGTGCGCCCAGTAGCCAGACTCCCAGCCCGCTCGCTAGCATGACGATCGCGCTGACCTTAAAGAATTCAGAAACGCCGCGCAGCATCACAAACCAACCCATCACCACAAGCGGAATCGTATTGCTGATGAGATGTCGGAAATCCCGATGCAGAAACGGCGCTAATAAAATACCTCGCAAGCCGATCGCATTGCGAGGATAAATTCCTAGATAGTTGAGTTTGCCAGCAAGAGCAATATCGACCACTTCGACAATCCACATAATCCCAACGAGTGTGCCCAGGATGAGAATGTGGGTTTTGAGTTCATCTCCAATACCATTGGGGTCGTTTGGATCGCGTCGGGTCATGACCGTTTTTCGTTGAGGGTAATCTTGTTTTAGCACAGAGTCCTCAACGCTCTGCGGGCTAGGAGGCGATCGCAGGAGATTTTACTTCTTGAGCGTAGTGCATCAACCGACGAATCCGTTCTTCAGTCGGAGGGTGTGTCCGAAACAGCGATTGTAGTCCTTCGGTTGAGAGCGGATTCACAATCAACAGTGGCGACATTGCTGGATTCCCGTGCATCGGAATTTCATGACCGATCGTTTCGAGTTTTTCTAAGGCACTCGCCAGTGCTGACGGATTTTGGGTCAGTTGGGCAGAACCTTCATCGGCAGCAAATTCACGAGTCCGAGAAATTGCCATCTGAATCAAAGCAGCCGACAACGGTGCAAGAACGATCAAGAACAATAAGCCGATCGGGTTTGTGCCACGCCGAGTGTCGCGATAAACCGGGCCATACAGCGCCCCAAACGTGAGTATCCGACCGAGAAAGGTAATTGCACCCGCGATCGTGCCTGCAACCGCTTGAGTCAACGTATCGCGGTTCTTCACGTGGGTTAATTCGTGAGCGAGTACCCCTTCTAACTCTTCCGGGGTCAACAGTTCGATAATTCCTTGCGTCACGGCAACGGCTGCATGATTCGGATCGCGTCCGGTTGCAAACGCATTTGGGGATTGAGTTGGAACCAGATAGATGCGCGGCAGCGGAATTTCTGCTCGATCGCACAGCCTTTGCACCATATCAAACAGTTCTGGAGCTTGAGCGCGTTCGATCGGTTGGGCTGCATACGAAGCTAAGGCAACGCGATCGGAGTAGTACCATGAACCTAAACTGCTGAATGCAGCGAAGATTAGCCCTAGAATAAGACCTTGTTCATTCCCAACAAGGTAGTAGCCGGCTAAAACAAAAAGCCCACTCAAGAGTCCGAGCAGCGCCGCTGTTCTGATCTGATTTCCGCCAAACATCTTTTAACCTAGAAATTTTTCTAATGTGCGATTTAAGTATCAGATTCCTGGTTGGAATTGGACTCTATCAGATGAATGAAACAGTGTTTTTCTAAAGGATGGTTTGCGATGACGTTTCGCTTGGGCTGTGCGATTTGGGCGTATAAACAATGGGTCGGGGATCTGTTTCCACCTAAGAGTAAACCCTCTGATTTTCTGAATCTTTATAGTCGGCGGTTTACTTGTGTTGAAGGCAATACCACGTTTTATTCGATTCCCGATCGCACTACGGTCGATCGTTGGAAATCGGAAACACCCAACGGATTTAAGTTCTGCCCAAAATTGCCGAAAACTTTGACGCATAACGGAAAACTCGCGCCGTCCTTACCTGAAGCATTGCAATTTCTGGAATTGATGCAGAGATTGGACGAGCGTTTAGGCGTATTGTTTGCTCAGTTACCTCCAAGCTATAGTCCGGCAAACTTCAAGGATCTAGAAGCCTTTTTACGGGGTTGGACAGGCGCAAATTTAGCGCTTGAAGTGCGCCATGCACAATGGTTTAAGGAACCGTATCGCACACAGTTAAATGAACTTCTAAAAGAGTTAAACATTGGTCGAGTTCTGTTGGATACTCGTCCAATTTATGAATGCGAAGATGATCCACAACTGCAAAGTGAACGCAAAAAGCCACAGGTTCCTCTACAGCCCGATATCACTGCACCCTTTAGCTTAATTCGGTACATTAGCCATCCGAGTATCAATCAAGTGTACTTGGAAGAATGGGTGAAGTTGGTCGATCGCGCGCTGCAACAAGGAACTGAAATCTACTTCTTTGTCCATTGCCCGATTGAAGAACGATCGCCTCAAAATGCTCGTTCTTTTCAGAAATTATTAGAACAACATTCGGTTTCAGTTCCAGTCCTATCTTGGAATCAGATTGAACCGCCGTCTTCGCAAATGCGCTTATTTTAAGCCCTAAGACTGACGCGCTAGGAGGATTACAACGCAAGCGCGATCGTGGCATAACAGAAATACGTTTGATCCCTCTTATTATGCTGGCTGTGCAACCGACGCTCGAAACAATTGAAATTCAATTGCTGTTTGAAGGAATTTACCGCTATTACGGTTACGACTTTCGTAACTATGCGCCGTCTTCGCGCAGTCGCCGAGTGCACAATTTTATGCAAGCAGAAGGTATTAAAACGATCTCAGAACTACAAAACCGAGTGTTACACGATCGCACATCTCTCGATCGATTGCTCCTCAGTTTAACGGTAAATGTTACCTCAATGTTTCGCGATCCAAGCTTCTATCTCACTTTTAGGAATCTAGTATTGCCAACATTAAGAACTTATCCGTTTATTCGGATTTGGCACGCTGGATGCTCAACCGGAGAAGAAGTTTATTCGATGGCAATTTTGTTGCAAGAAGAAGGCATTTATCATCGCTGTCGGCTTTATGCAACCGATGCAAACGAGAAAGTTTTGCAAACCGCAAGAAGCGGAATATTTCCAATTTCTGCGATGAAAGACTACACGCAGCAATATCACAAAGCAGGCGGAAAAAAATCGTTTTCCGAATACTATACAGCCGCTTACGAAAATGCGATCTTTCGTTCCTCTCTACGAGACAACATGGTATTTTCGCAGCATAATCTCGTCACCGACGGCTCGTTTAATGAATTCAATGTTATTATCTGCCGAAACGTATTAATCTATTTCGATCGAACGCTCCAAGATCGCGTTCACGAATTGTTTTATCAAAGTCTTTGTTCGTTTGGAGTTCTGGCACTCGGACGACAAGAAACGCTGCGATTTACTTCACTGTGCGATCGCTACATAGAACTCTCAAAAGCCGAAAAACTCTATCGGAGGATGAGCTAGTGGCGTTCACCCTCGTCGTCATAGGTACATCTCTGGGAGGATTATCTGCCTTGAGAAATATGTTAAAAGCATTACCAGGGGAATTCTCAGCAGCTATTGCAATCGCGCAGCATCGCGATCGCTGCTCTGGGAGCAGCCTGAGTCGAACGCTACAGCAGGAGAGCCGCTTGCCGATTCTGGAAGTCGAAGACAAAGAACCAATTCGTGCTGGGTGCATCTATCTTGCCCCCGCGGACTATCATTTGCTGGTCGATCCTGAGCGATTCTCACTCTCTGTTGATCCCCCTGTTGCCTTTGCAAAACCCTCGATCAATGTTTTATTTGAATCAGCAGCCGAAATCTACCAATCCAACACGATCGGAGTCGTCTTAACCGGAGCCAATCAAGATGGAGCAAAAGGACTAGCAAAAATCAAAGCGCGAGGCGGATTTACGATCGTACAAGACCCCCGCAGCGCTGAGTGTCCCTCTATGCCCGAAGCTGCGATCGCCAAGAGCGCGGTCGATCGTATTTTGCCGTTGGAGCGGATTCCTCCCTTGTTAACTACTTTGTGTTCCCCCTGTTGAATCAGCTTTTTAACCCTTGTAAGAATCGCGTTCATGCCCATGCATACTTCCGTCAACATCCTAATCGTCGATGATCAGCCTGAAAATCTGCTGGCGTTAGAAGCGGTTTTAGGTAGGCTCGGAGAAAACTTAGTGAGGGCATCGTCGGGAGAAGAAGCGCTAAGATGCTTGCTCAATCAGGATTTTGCCGTGATTCTGCTGGATATTCAGATGCCGGGAATGGATGGCTTTGAGACTGCGAATCTGATTCGCAGTCGGGCACGATCGCAGCACACCCCAATTATCTTCCTGACCGCCTTTGATGCGAGCGAACAGGGTGTATTCAAGGGCTATTCTCTCGGTGCAGTAGATTACCTGATTAAACCGATTAACTCTGAGATTCTGGTTTCTAAGGTTGGGGTCTTTGTCGATTTGTTCAAGAAGGCCGCCGCAATTCAGCACCAAGCTGCACAATTGACCGCAATCAATCGTGAACTGCGCCGCAGCGAAGAGCGGTTTCGATCGCTGTCTGCCTCCTCGCCCTCTGGAATTTTTGTGATTGATTCAGAGGGACGCTGTAATTACACCAATCCTCGATTTCAAGCCATTTGTGGGATTGCCCCCGATCGAGCCTCAGAGCGGAGTTGGCAACAGTGCATTCATCCCGACGATCGCGATCGGGCTGTGTCGCAATGGAATGTTTACTTAGAGCATGGCGGAGAATTTTCTGAAGAGTTGCGCTTTCAGACAATCGATGAGCGCATTCAGTGGGTGCATGTGCGCTCCTGTCCGATGCTGGCACAATCCGGTGAAGCGCTCGGTCATGTGGGCACGATCGAAGACATTACCGAACGTAAGGAAGCCGAGGTGACTCGCGCTCAGGTGATGCGAGAACAGCTTGCCCGTCAAGAAGCGGAAGCCGCAAACCGGATGAAAGATGAATTTCTCGCGGTGCTTTCCCACGAACTCAGAACCCCGTTAAATTCGATGCTGGGCTGGGTGCGACTGCTGCGAACCAAGCAATACGACCAAAAAATGGTCGATCGCGCCCTCGAAACGATCGAGCGCAATGCTGAAACCCAAGCACAACTGATCGAAGACATTTTGGATGTCTCAACAATTATTCGCGGTAAGCTCCGCTTGAATCACCGATCGATCCAGCCTGTGGCTGTGATTCAAGCGGCGATCGATGGGGTTCGTCCTCAAGTTGAAGTCAAATCGATCCAACTGATTACGGAATTTGCGCCTAATATTGGTAACATTTGGGGAGATTCCACCCGGCTCCAGCAGATCGTTTGGAATTTGCTTACCAATGCAGTCAAGTTTACGCCTGAAGAAGGAAAAATTACGATTCAAGCCCAAACGGAAGAAGCCAACATGGTGCGAATCACTGTGACGGATACGGGCATTGGGATCGATGCAGAATTTCTCCCCCACGTCTTCGATCGCTTCCGACAAGCGGACAGTACGACGACGCGATCGCACAATGGCTTAGGGCTGGGATTGGCAATCGTGCGGCATCTGGTGGAATTACATGAGGGAACGATCGAGGCAACCAGTCCCGGGCTGGAAAAAGGCGCAACGTTCACAGTCCGGTTGCCGCTGCTGCCAGCAAACCAACTACGCGAAGATCTTCGCGGAATGGGAAAGTCAATCTCATCTGAGCGAAATCGAGTCGAGCAGAAAATCTGGTGAACATTTACCGCAACGATCGTAAATCTGAGATTGGTTTTGCCACAACCGCAATTCCTAATACTCGAATGCCATTGTGGTGCAACACCTGAATTGCAGCGCGGGCAGTTGCGCCCGTGGTATAAATATCGTCGATTAATAATACGGGTCGATCGGGCTGGATCTTCCCAATTTCAAACACCTGGGTTAGCATTCGTTCTCGCTCTCTAGGGGATAAGTTAAAGAGGGCTTCGGTTGCCCGAATGCGCCGCAGTCCCAACGGTTGGTGCAAATTCCCGGTGACTCTGCAAAAAGCGCGTGAGATTAATTCCGCCTGGTTGTATCCGCGCTGCTGCTGTTTTTTATCATGAAGCGGGATGGGAACGATCGCTAATTTATCCCGGCTCAGCGAGGCTTCTAGCCACGATCGCGCTAACCCTTCACCCAGCAGCGCGGCTAATTCAGGGTGTTGATCGTATTTCAATTTCGCGATCGTCCGCTTGAGCGCATCGCTATAGTTGCCCCAAGCGAATAATCGGGGTTGCTGCTGCCAAAATTGTGCAGGATGGGTGAGACGATTGCCCTCTAAGCAGCGCTGGCAATCGAGGCAAAGTGGCTCAGAAGTCGCGCGATCGCATAAAGGACAGGGGTTTTGCAGAACAAAATTCAACAATCGATCGAGCATTGCAGGCGACCAAAACCATCCTTTTAAAAGTGCCCTCCAGCAAACATTCATTTATTCTGATCAATCCGGGACTGTCGAAGCAAGTCTCATACAATCAAGAATCAATGGAAAAATCGCTAGCTGTGGAAACTTTGTTCTCGCTCGATCACATTGAATCGCAACATCAGACACAGGTAGGGGAACAAGCACTACAACTGAGTGCGATCGCTCAGAAAGGATTTCCAGTGCTTCCGAGCGTCGTGTTAGCGGCAACCCGGTTTCGTCACTTCCTCGAAACGATTCACTGGTTGCAGCCCTTGTTTGCCGATTTGCCTTACTCCTCTTTGCGTCTGAATCTCGAAGACTCACAGCAGCTTCAAACGATCGCTCGGCAAATTCGCCCAACGATTCAACATGCCGAACTTCCAGAAGACTGGATGTTAGAAATCGAGAGCGCAATTGCACAGTTGCCCGATTTAGGCGCACCCTCGGCTGTGATTCTGCGTCCGTCGATCGCGCTCGATGCGCCACTTTCTAGCCAAGAACTCTGTGATTTAATCGAGCCACAGATTTCCACTCTAGAGATGAACGACTTGGCGATCGCGCTCAAGCAACTGTGGGCAGAACTATTTCGGGCAAAAAATCTGGTCTATTGGCAAGGCGCAAAGCTTGAACTCCAGCAAATCCACTTCGCAGTGCTAATTCAACCGATCGCCAGCGTCACGGCATCCGGTTCGCTGCAAGGTCAACCGCCCCAGTGGGAAATTGCGGCAGCTCGCGGGTTAAATTTTGCGATTGCACGGGGCGAAGTGCAGCCAGAACTCTATCAAATCTCCGAAGATCAGATTCAACTAAAGCAAGCAGGACGACAAACGATCGCCTATCACATTCAAGCTGGAACGGAACCGCTCGCACGATCGCACCTCAGCGAAGCCGCGCCAGTTTTGCAGCCCCCTCAGCAAGAAGCCCTCTGCACTCTCGCTCAAACCTTGCAATTCCCTATTGCTTTAGAGTGGCAGTTGTCTGACTCACACCTCTACATCACCACGGCTCGAAACCCTGCCCCGACTGTCTATCCAGATCCGATTCCGTCGCATTCAGATCAGGCGATCGTTTTCGGACTGGGGGCGGCTCCCGGACAAGCGATCGCCCCTGCCTTCGTGCTGAGCGGTTTAGAATTACCAGACACCCCGGTTCCGGCGGGTTCTGTGCTGGTCACTCCAGTGATTTTGCCCAGTTGGATTCCCTTGCTCAAATACGCCGCTGCGATCGTCTCGGAGCAGGGTGGAATGACTAGCCACGGGGCAATTTTGGCGCGAGAAATGGGGATTCCCGCGATCGTAGGAGCGCAAGAAGCCACAAAACGAATTCACACGGGAGATACGATCGTCGTTAATGGAAATACTGGATCAGTTACACTCACTCACCAAACGGTTCAAGCTTCACCAAAATCAACGCGAATAGAGCAGACTTGGAATACAACTGCCACAAAATTGATGATTAATCTCAGTCAGGTCGATTCAATCGCAGATGCAGAGAACATCAATATTGATGGAATAGGATTAATAAGATCAGAGCTAATGCTAGGAGGAATGCTAGAGGCGCTTGATCAAGACCGATTAGCTGAACAGATTCAGCAATTTGCGCGATCGTTTGCGCCTCGTCCGGTGTTTTATCGCAGTTTAGATTTGCGATCGCACGAGTTTCAAGTTACGCCACCGGAAGCGAACCCCATGCTGGGAATGCGCGGGACACTGAGTTATGTTCGGCATCCGGAGCGCTTTGATCTTGAACTTGCTGCACTTGAACAAGCGTTACAAGCAGGCTGCTCTAATTTGAGATTGATTCTGCCGTTTGTGCGAACAGTCGAAGAATTTGTCTTTTGTCGTCGTCGAGTCGAGCAAGCGGGATTGTTGGGTTATGCTCAATTTCAGCTTTGGATTATGGCAGAAGTGCCTTCAGTGTTGTTTTTGCTGCCGGAGTATGTTGAGGCAGGTATTCAAGGAATTTGCATCGGGACGAGCGATTTAACTCAGCTAATTCTTGGAGTCGATCGCGACCAAAGTGCGATGGTACAGGCGTTTGATGAAACGCATCCTGCGGTGATGAATGCGATCGCTCAATTGATTCAATCGGCGCATCGCTTACAGATCCCCTGCTCGATTTCAACCCAAGCGCCGATTACGTCTGAGCTGATCGATCGCTGGATTGAGTGGGGAGTTGATGCGATCTCAGTCAATTTGTCGGTTGTAGATATGGCGCATCGAGCGATCGCACGTGCAGAACAGCGCATGCTATTGAATGGGGTACGCGAACAATTCGGGGACTCGCGATCGCGCCTCTAAACTTTAAAGATCTCTAGACTGTGACAATAGGTAGACTCTGACAATTCGATCAAAGTCCCTCGGTTTTTGCTTGGCAACGATCGCACATGCCAAAAAATTCCAGCATGTGATAGTAAATTTTGAAGCGGTGCGATTGATTTAACTGTTGTTCTAACGCATGAACGGGACATTCATCGATCGCCACGGATTCACCACACTGCAAACAAGTTAAATGATGTCGATCTTCCTGAATTAAGCCATAAAGCGATTCACCATTTGAGAGCGTTCGCACTTGCACCATGCCTTCTAGCTTCAAAGCCTCTAACGCTCGGTACACCGTTGCCAATCCCATTCCCTGATCGCGACTCCGCAATTCGACATAGAGATCTTGAGCAGAAATCGATCGGTTGAGACTCTTGAGAATATTGAGAATGCGGTCTTGGCTTCGGGTGCGCTGGGTTTTCATGTTGATAAATTGTAGAGATCAATGCCGTTTTGAATCAACGCAGTCTTAGAATAGATAGGTTTTCAGAACGTTTCACCATTAGGACAGCGACTGTGACTCAAAAATTTCAAGCTCAGATCTATGTTACTCTTCGTCCTTCGGTCTTAGATCCCGCAGGGACGGCGGTGCAGTCAGGATTGGCGCACATGGGCTACTCTAACGTGGAGCAAGTCAGAATCGGGAAGTATGTGGAATTATCGCTGACAGCCGAGAGTGAAACAGCAGCACGAGAGCAGTTGGATGTGATTTGTGATCAGTTGTTGGCGAATCCGGTAATTGAGAATTATCGGATTGAGCTTCAAGCACTGGCGGCGGTTTAAGTTGGTTGGCTTCGTTTTGAGTGATTTGTGCCCCCTAAATCCCCCACAGTGGGGACTTTAAAAGTTAAGGAGGATCGCGATGAAATTTGGGGTTTTAGTGTTTCCGGGATCGAACTGCGATCGCGATATTGTCTGGGTGACAGAAGGGATACTCGGTCAGCCGACTCGAATGATTTGGCATGAAGAAAGTGATTTGTCTGATATTGATGTCGTTGTGGTTCCGGGTGGATTTAGCTATGGGGATTATCTCCGCTGTGGGGCGATCGCTCGGTTTTCTCCGGTGATGCGATCGACGATCGATCATGCTAACGCTGGAAAGTTAGTTCTTGGCATTTGTAACGGGTTTCAAGTGCTAACCGAAGCGGGATTGCTGCCGGGGGCATTGGTACGAAATCGAGATTTGCATTTTATCTGCGATCGTGTTCCTCTGCGGGTGGAGCGGAATGATGTAGTGTGGACGCAGAATTACCGGAAAGGTCAAGTCGTCGAGTTCCCGATCGCGCACGGGGAAGGCAGTTATTACGCCGATGCGGAGACGTTGAAATCGCTCGAAGATCACGATCAAATTCTCTTCCGCTACTGTGATCCAGCGGGCAATCTCACACCCGAAAGCAATTCTAATGGCTCACTCAATCACATCGCTGGCATTTGTAATCGTCAGGGCAATGTGTTGGGCATGATGCCGCACCCGGAACGCGCTTCCGATCGCGCGCTTGGCTGTGTGGATGGATTAGCGCTGTTTGAAAGCATTCTCAAAGCGGTTCCAGCGTTGGTGTAGTACCTCTTCCGGTTCAGCAAATTCAATAATTTTGGGGCATCACTGATCCCGATCCGAAAAATTTGCGTCAGAATTTTTGTATCGAATCAGTGATTTCGCTATGCACCTTCGTTTTTCTCAAGACATTGAATCTTTGTTAAAGCGACTGTCTGAGGAGCCATTAACGATCGCGGCGATTCTAGCTGAAACTTCAGAACGTGGTTTTTGCTTGGTGATCGCGCTTTTGGTGATTCCGTTTTTGTTTCCGGTTCCGCCTGGATTGACGGGAGTTCCAGGAACGGGGTGCATTTTATTAGGGATGCAGATGGCGCTAGGGAAGCGATCGCCTTGGTTGCCAAAGAAATTGGCGCAGTTTCGATTCCCGACTTTTTTTGCCCGGGAGTTGCTAAAAAATATTCGACGAGTGACGCGTATCTTAGAAAAAATTACGCGTCCTCGTCTCAGACGAATTGCATCGAATCCGCATATCTGGCAGTTCAATGGATTGTGCATTACTTGGTTAGCCATTTTGCTCATTGCACCGATTCCATTTACTAATCCATTTCCAACGATCGGGATATTGCTTTTAGTGGTGGCAATGCTCGAATCTGATGGATTGTTGATGTGTGTGGCTTATGGGCTGACTGCCTTGATTACTGCCATTTGTGCTGTTATCGTTTACTTGCTTTGGAGAGCGCCGGATTTAATTAATCAATGGCTTTAAGCTGAGCGCGAATCGCCTCGACCCGCTGGCGATTCACCCCGAGGTCTGATTCTCCGAGGCGAGAAGCCGATCGCACCTGAATCACATTTGCAGGGTTGTCTAAGTAAAATTCCACATCATCCACAAAGCCCATGATCTTAGAGGCAAATTCTGCGTAGATATAGTTATCTGTGGCTTTGATGATTTTTGTACGAGGTAGGGATTCAATGGTTTGTTTCAACTTAGCGATCGCTGCTTCAGGCGAAACGGCATAGGAAATCGGTGCGATCGCGTGGGTTGAATCGGTGCTAAAGCTATTGACACAGTTTGGTGTGCTTGGACATTCTGCCAAGCGATCGTTGTTTAAACCTAAATTTGTCGGACGAGTTCCTGAAAATGAAAACAGAGTTGCGATCGGAGGATTTAACGGAAGTGCCATTGCACTTGCACTCACTCCAAACCAACACAAGGATGCAATTAAGACCAATAGGGCAGTACGTTTCAGCATAGACATCTCCTAGTGTATGGATAGAATTAAGAAGCCGCAGGATTCAGATTGCTAGATTAGAGAAAAGCAGATCGCACCGCCTCTTACCTATCATGCAACCTAGCGAATTTAAGACGAACTCCTGCAAATTAACATACACCACAAGAAAAACGCGGCATTGTCGAGCATCTTGGCTTATGGGCATCGGGTGTACCGCGCTGATATTGGCGACAACGGGATGCAAACAGATTAGAGAGCGATTTCCTGATTTTCCAATTCTTGAGCCTCCTTCTTCTCAGCCGTCAACTCCTCCAACGCCAGCACAATCGACCACCACAGCACGAATTGAGACGGCAATCCATCAGCAAATTAATCAAGTCCGGCAGCAAGATGGATTATCGGGATTGAAAAACAACGATCGACTCGCAGCAGTGGCTCGACGATACAGCAAGCAAATGGCAGAGAAGAATTTTTTCAGCCATACCAGTCCTGACGGGACGACACCCGCCGATCGTGTTCGTGCCGATCGCATTTTTTATATTGCTGTCGGTGAGAATTTGTTCAAAGGAACAAATGTAGCTCAGCCCGCACCCGCAGCAGTCGAGGGGTGGCTAGATAGTCCAGGGCATCGAGAGAACATTCTGCGCCCGATTTATGCTGAGACTGGAGTAGGAGTTTGGAAAAAGAACAATACTTACTACATCACACAGTTGTTTCTGCGTCGGTAAACAATGAGGTAAATTGCTCCAAAGTGCTGCAATTGAAAAAAGCTGTCTTCTCCAGTTAGAGATCAGACAGCTACCGAATTAAACATAGAATGCGACAGATCATACTCAAAGTCCCCCATTCTGGGGGATTTAGGGGGCGAGAATCTGTCGCATCCACAAATCAATCTGGTAAGCTAATTCATTGGATTTACACGAAACGGTGATTAAACTCGCACATGAGATCAACTCGACCTTTTCGTAACATTGCCGGATCAAGTCGCTCAGTGGTGTTACAAGTCATTAGCACGACTAACTTCTGCTCTAGCTCAAAGTTGCCAACACTCACGACGCTCTGATACAGCGTTCCATCGAGCAAGCTGAGAATGTGTTCTGTCTTATTGTTCGATTGAGCAATCTCAGTCGATCGATCCTGTGCTAAGTTATCTGCCTCATTGATGATCAGACAAATCCGTTCCAAATAGCTTGGTGGCACAAAGTTTTCAACCGCATCATGATCCAGAATGAAGATCACATAACCCAGTGGAACTAGAACCTCTTTGGCGATCGCTTGCGTCCAAGCAGTTTTACCGGTTCCTGGATCACCATGCACCAATACAGCTAATCGATGTTGATTCATCACCGTTTGCTGTACGGTGTCCGTAAAGGCTTGAATCTCTGGCGGAAAGTCCCGGACTGCAAACTGGGCGTGAATTTGCCCGACGCGGCTTTGATAGCCACTCAGCATGACGGCTAATCCATAAGTAGACTTTTGGATGAGCGGAGCCATGTTTTTTGCCATCAGCGTCCAGTAGCGTCGTCCGCGATCGACATAATCAATTTGTAACCACACTTCATGCGCTGACCAGTAAGCATAAGCGCTACTGACGATATCCAGTCGATCCCAATTTTCAAACCGCTCTACAGGAAAATAAAACGATCGATCCAGATAGCTTTGCATGATTAAATCCGGTCGCCCCAGAATTGCGAGGGTTTGGCGGATTGTGGTTTCTTGTAAGCGCGTGAGAACGTAGTCGATCGGAATGTTGTTGCGGCTGACAATCTGACGAATCGGGGTTTCTACGCTGAGCGTGTCTCGATAGCGATAGTCGGGATAAGGCGGATCAGGCGTGAGATAGTTCCAAACTTGATCAATCTCGCCGCGCGTGTAGGACGAAAATAAATTGATCGCGTTTGACCACCAGGCTTGATGACTGCGTCCTAAAGCATCTGCGATCGTGCTGACGGCTCCCATCATTCGGCGGTTTAATTCTTCTGAGTCCTCTTGGGCTAGCTGTAGAAAATAGCTCCAGTCAAAATCGCGATTCAACGGTCGCCAACCTGCCGCCAGTAAACTTTGTCCTTTCTGTTTATTTTGGTTGAATTGATTGAACTGATTAAAGTTAAAGTCAAAGTCTTGCATAGTTCAAAAATTTCAGGTTGGGTTCAATCCAGAGAGAACGGGCTTCCGGCGAAAAGATCAGGTCGCGGCTGTAGGATGCAAACAATAGAACCGGTCGGGATAAAGATTCATTAACTAATTCGCTTTCGGTAAAGA
Organism: Leptolyngbya sp. AS-A5; assembly: GCF_039962495.1. Taxonomy (NCBI): domain Bacteria; kingdom Bacillati; phylum Cyanobacteriota; class Cyanophyceae; order Leptolyngbyales; family Leptolyngbyaceae; genus Leptolyngbya; species Leptolyngbya sp. AS-A5. Next base: position 140,493 of record NZ_JAMPLL010000010.1, read on the forward strand.
ATCATGAACATTAATGCGATTAAGATAAATCTGAATCAGGTAAATCCAAAATTGCGTAATGGTTTCGTGATAGCTAGCGTTGGAGTTGATTCAATACCATGAGCCTGATTATAACGCTGGATTCCGTAGCGAATTTGATCGATGACGGTTAACGGATCGGGGATTAGAGAGCACAATGCTACGGTGAAATGAGCGGAATGCTTCTACTACAACCGTTCTAAGGCGCGATGCTCAAAGGTTTGAACGAGTTTGACGATTTCATTTCGTATCGTATTCCTCTAAGATTACTTTTATACTACATTCATAATACAAGCTTGTCAATTTGCTTTAATCGCTGCACTTGATAAAATCCAGAAGCTTGTATGGATTCAGATGCAATGGTAAATCCTCAAATCTGGCGATCGGGCTTGATCGCGTTGTTGTCTGCTTTGGCTGTTGTCGTCACGAATTGCAGCCCGCAAAATTCGACTCCTGCTAATTCGGGTGTGTTAGTCTATGCTGCGAGTGGACAACCAACGAACTTAGAACCCGGCAATGTGACTGATGGGAATTCTTTGATTGTTCATAACCAAATTTACAATCGATTGATTCAGTTCAAGCCTGGAACGACTGAGCTAGAACCCAGTTTAGCCATCGCTTGGAGTGCTTCCAAAGATGGCAAGACCTGGACATTCAAGCTGCGTCAGGGCGTAAAGTTTCATGATGGGACAGACTTTAATGCCAATGCGGTGAAATTTAATGTCGATCGCTGGTGGGATAAAAACAATCCGAATGGGTTTCGCAATGCCGGCAAGAGCTACGAAATTTGGGGACAGATTTTCGGGGGCTACAAGGGCGAACCGGATTCGCTGATACAGGATGTTCGGGTTGTGGATGATTCGACCCTCCAGTTTGTGCTGAAACAACCCTTTGCCGCATTTCCAACGGCGATCGCAGCGGCATACTTCGGCATTGCTAGTCCCAGCGCGATTCAAAAAGCAGGCGCAAATTATGGCACTCCCGCAGGCGGAGCCGTTGGAACCGGGGCATTTATGTTCAAAGGGTGGCAGAGTGGCGATCGCATTACCTTAGAAAAAAATCCGAACTATTGGAAGCCAGAGTTACCGAAATCGAATCAACTGGTGATGCGGTTTGTGGGAGATTCCGGTGCGCGGTTGGCGCAAGTGAGAGCCGGACAAATTGACTTTACGGTCGAACTGGCTCCCGATCAAAAGACAGAAATTGAGCAAGATCAGAATTTAACTGTGGCGAATCGTCCTTCGTTTAATGTGGGCTATCTGGCATTAAATCCAAGCTTTAAGCCATTGTCGGATGTGAGAGTGAGACAGGCGATCGCTCATGCGATTAACAAGCCAGCGATCGTGCAAGCTTTCTGGAAAGGGTCAGCGCAAACCACACCGCACTTTGTTCCACCTGCGCTCGACTGGTCAACTTCGCCGAAGCTGCAAGACTATGATTACAATCCTCAGAAAGCTAAAGATTTACTGAAGCAAGCAGGCTTTCCGAATGGGTTTGAAATTGATTTGTGGTATATGCCTGTGGCGCGTCCTTACTTTCCGACCCCAAAACCGATCTCCGAAGCATTCGCCGCAGATCTGCAGGCGGTTGGAATTCGTGCCAATTTGAAAACAAAAGATTGGGCGGCGTATCTTGCCGATCGCAATAAAAATCCAGGCTATCCGATGTTTATGTTGGGCTGGACGGGCGATTATGGTGATCCGGATACCTTTTACTATCCACATTTTGGGCCGGGTAGCACGACAGATTTGGGGGGGTGGAAAAACGATCGCGTCACCCAACTTCTGAATCAAGCCAGAGCGACTAGCGATCGTTCAGCTAGAGCAAAGCTTTATGCAGAAGTAGATGAGATCATTCATCGTGAAGCAGTGCGATTGTCGATCGTGCATTCTGATCCATTGCTCGTACAGCGTAAAACGATGACCGGATGGACACCTAGCCCATTGGGGGCGGAACCCTTTGAAGCGATCGCAAAACAATAGTAGGAGATTTAGAGCTTGGGGTGTGGGTTTCGGCGATCGGAGGCATATTAATGAGAATAATTGCCGATTTGTAGTAGAGCCGTTATCCTACAGAGGCTAGGTTTGCTTTGGCTCGGTCTTTAACTGCAAAGTTGCATCATTGAGAGTAATTATCGACAGTTAAACTGATCGAAGTTTATGAGAACCTAGTCTTCTGTCATCAGCGAGCCAATCATGCGCGATCTCAATTTAGAAAAAACAACCCATTTGCTCAATTCCATCATGGAAGCTGAGTTAGCAGGCGTAGTACGATACACGCACTATTCACTCATGGTTACAGGACCTAATCGTATCCCGATCGTGCAGTTTCTCAAGGGACAGGCGAGTGAATCCCTACTCCACGCTCAACAAGTTGGAGAAATTCTCACGGGACTCGAAGGACATCCAAGCTTGAAAATCGCGCCGATCGAAGAAACGGACAAGCACTCGATTTACGACATTCTGCTTGAGAGCCTCAACCACGAAACGGCAGCGTTGAATCTCTACAAACAGTTGTTAGATGTTGTGGAAGATGCCAGCATTTATCTTGAAGAATTTGTACGCGGTATGATCGGGCAGGAAGAACTGCACGGGATGGAACTGAAGAAAATGCTGCGAGATTTCCACCCAGATTTAACTTAATTTTCGAGCGAGGAAGCTGCCGAGTTCTAAGCCTAAATATCCGATCGCGGCACTTCCTAACCCGTACAAAAGCGCAAGACTGGGATTTCCAGATTTCACTAAGACCGAAGTTTCAAGCGCGTAAGTTGAAAAAGTTGTGTAGGAGCCGAGAAACCCAACCGCAAAGAATAAGCGAAGTTCTGGGGTGCCGATGCCACGTTCTAGAAAGAAGGTGACAAAGAAGCCCATCACCATTGCACCTGTGATATTGATAAAAAAGGTGCCATAGGGGAACTGTATGCCAAACCATCGCGCAAACAGCAGCGTGAGATAGTAACGGCTCAATGCACCTGGAATCGCACCCAAACTAATCGAGATCGCGCTGCGTAAGGTTGGATCTAGTGTTGCAAATGGATTCACTTTAGTTTTGCTGATTGCGACTCTTCGGTGGATTTAATTCATTACACTTTGCCTTCGCAGTTTCATAAGCTTGTGTATATTCTTTACCACCTAGCATGACATCGCCATAGTATTCATAAGGCGTTGATCCGTAGATGGGCAAGGGATCATCTTCGGGATAGTCTTCTTTGGCTTCTTCGATCGCTTGTCTAAGCCGCTTGGGAGTGAGTTTTTGGGCGGCGTAGTAGTGGAGTTGTTCGGGTTTGCGGTTGAAGTGCGGGAAGGTTGGATCGAGGATACGATCGTCTAACTCTAGCCAGCTATGTTCAACGGGCTTGTGAGGCGCTCCGGCAAACACAATGAATCCTTGAACGTACAGCGCTCCTTCAACAGTAGAAATTGCTTTCGCTGCGTTCTCAAAACTGGCTTTTGCTTTACTTTTGATGCGGGTCGCAACTTCGATCGATTGCTCGGCATCGAGTGGTTTATCCATGTGTCAGTCAACATCATTCTCTGTTCATCTCATTATAGAGATCCTGAGTTGAACTCAAGCTTCAATTCTCAAAAAGCGAAGGGTAGGAGCAACTCGAAAATGCTCCTACCCAATTCCTAAATATTAGATTAAGTGAATTAAAACTGTGCAATCTTACAGGTTAATTGAGTGGCAGAGCGTTTTACTACTGCATCTGTGACATCAGTGTAATCATGCCAACGCAGGACATCGCCAGTAACAAAACCAACCCGAATGATTCACCTAAGTGCTTTTTAGAGGCCTGCATATAACTGTCCTTTTATCTTTATGAGTGTCTTAACAGTATCAGTCTCTCTCAGGATCAAGTTAAAAAGTAATCTAACTTATGGTATTCAAATAAAACTTAATTCAAGAGATAGTTCTTACTCCACTTCTCTATCAATCGGTGGATTGACAGTAATCTTTCTTAAAACTAAATCTAATCTTAGTTACATTCGCGATCGTGCAAGATTGATCCAATTAAAAGCGCGAGAGGCGATGCTTGCCCCGCGCCTCTGAAAATGCCTGATTGTTGTCCCTTGTGTAGTACGGCTCTGCAATGCTCTCGATCGAGTGAATGATTTTCGTCAAAATTCTGTCCACTTGGTAGCTACCCCCCTGGAACGATGGCTCACGAGATCAAGGTTGCCAAGATCAAAGTGTGAATCACAAACAATTTCAGTGTGATTATCGTTGTTATTTGTAGGAATAAAGAAAATGGTGGTTAGCCAACAGCAAAAACGAGCGATCGGCGTGTTCCTAAATCGTGAAGACGCAGAAAAAGCCATTCAGACCTTGCAAGCGTCTGGATTTGCGATCGACAAAATCTCTTTGATTGCGAAAGAAGCGGAACCCGCAGAGCAAGTGAGCGGGGTTGAAGTCAGCGATCACGTGGGAGATACAAAAGTGGTCAATTCAGCCGGTGTAGTTGGAAATACGCTGGCAGCGAGTGCCACAGGATTTTCTATCCTAGGATTGACCGCACTTGCGCTTCCAGGACTCGGTGTTGTTTTGACAGCCGGAAGTTTAGGAGCAGCGCTGGCGGCGAGTGTTGCGGCGAGTGGTGTTGCTGTAGTTGCGGCGAATAATTTGGAGAAAGCCTTGATTGATTACGGTGTTCCGAGCGGGATGGCGGGACGATACGGTGATCACCTGCAACGCGGCGACTATCTGATCACTGTTGAGGGAAGTGAAGAAGAGATTCGTCAGGCTGAACAGGTGTTTAAGCAGCAAGACATTCGCGAGTTAATGATCTACTAAGGTCTTCGGAATGTGAGCGCGATAAACGTATAGTTCTTTTCGTACCAAGAGACGGTTGTTTCAGTACACGCTGGAATTTCTTGATTTTGTTCTAGAAGAAAGCCGTGAGATTGGGCAAGTGCGCTCGCTTGCTCAATTTCTGTCTTTGAAAAAATCGTCCAAGACAGTCCGAAAGGTTGAATCGATGAATCAACTGGAATTTTACTTTGCCAATAGTCCGCAGTTACGAATAACAACCCATTGGGCTTGAGCAATCGATAAGCTTCTTGGAAAAACGCATCGAGATCGACTCCATGTTCAATCACAGAGATACTAACAGCAACATCATAGGAACAGTCTGGAAATGAGGTGTCTGTCAAATCTCCTTGGTAAAGCTTGTAGTTCGATTGATTCGGTTTGATGGTGAAATCGATGCCATGCAATTCTTCAAAACCAAGAGCAGAGAGTAACTCAAGGGTGCAACAATCACCGCATCCTAGATCGATGAGCTTAGACTGCTGATTGATTTCTGATGATTGTAGAAGTTGAGCGAGTAGCCACTGATCCCAATTCTTCTCAGTTGTAATGTGAGTGGGTAAACTTGCTCGTTGCAAAGCTTGTGTTGCGGTTTGAACTTCCTGCCAATTTTGCAGCACTTCGATCATCGGCTGAGTCTCTTTAGTTGAGGGGCAGCTTTATTTTAACGAAAAAAAAGTAGCCTTCTCTGGGCTACTTTCTTAAAGTTTTAGATTCTGACTGTTACTTGATCGCTGCGGCTTTAACTTCAGAGGATTTCACGAAGCCATAGTAGAACGCAATTCCTGCAACGATCGCATTCAGCAAGACATTTGCACCAAATAGAGGAGTCAGACCAAATAGAGTGTTGGTAAACGGAAGCAGTCCTAAGATTGCACCTGCCGCATACACAATCGCGAAGATACGAGTGAATACGATCGAGCCAGTCAAGCTGGTAAATGCAGCAAGTCCCCAAACTCCAACCAAAATGCCAATTGCGTTATGGAAATAGTTGGTCGGGAACAATCCAAAGAGGTAACCGAAGCCCAGATTGGGAATAAAGTGTTCAGGGGGAGCCACAAAAGCAGGCACAAATCCAGCTAAACCAAGCAGCAGGAAGAACAGGCCTAGACCTAAAGCACCATAACGAATCGGAGAAGTTGGTGCGCTTGTAGAGATTGATGTTGATTGCATGATTGTAATTTGAATATTAAAGATTTTGACAAACTGAGAGACTTAACGAACTAGATGGAGAACCTCGCGTACCACGCTATATCCTGCTAAATCCCAGAGAAAATAAGCAATGAAACCGAGCATTGCTAACCGACCATTCCAAAGTTCTTGTTGAGGATTCCAGCCAAAGATCCAGGCGTTACGATCGGCACCATTATAAGCCGGAGTCACAGCGGGAACTTGATCGGTATTAATTGTTGAACGTTCCATGTCAAGTGTTGAGCGTTCCATAAAATTGTTATTTATCTGACTGCACTGCCATACTAGCGAGCAACTTTATGGGTTTAGTCTGCCATTAGAAGCGGCTTTGGTCTATCTCCAAAGGCGGGACTTAATAGGAGAAGTCAGAGAAATAACTTAGGTGCGATCGACTAATATTTTTCCGTTGTATCCTGCTTGTTGATAGCGATTCAGGACATCTTGAATTGCCTGAGCAGAACGGGTGTTGAAATCTACTAAGGCAACACATGCGCCTCCAAATCCTGCGCCCGTGAGCCGCGCTCCTAATATTCCTGGTGTTTCTTGCAGCATTGCAACGAGCCGATCTAATCCTTCTACAGAGACCTCATAATCATCGCGCAAGCTTGCATGAGAGGCATTCATCAATTGTCCGAATTGCTCAGCCGATACACCACTTCGGGCTTCTAGAACACGATTGTTCTCGGTGATCACATGACGCGCTCTTTCTTTGAGCGGACTCGGTAAGGATGCGATCGCGCTTACATCCTGCACATCTCGCAAAGCTGGAACATTAAGCAATTTAGCAGCCTCCTCACACTCTGCACGGCGCTGATTGTATCCACTGCCTGCTAATGTACGAGGAATTCCACTATCAATGACTAGGACTTCTGCGCCTTGAGGAAAGGGTAGTAATTCACGATCGAGCGTTCGTGTATCCAGAAATAATAGGTGATCAGTATCTGCTAAGCTGGATGCCATCTGATCCATGATGCCGCATTGAACATGGGCAAAGTTTCTTTCTGCATCTTGTCCAAACTGAGCAATCTTGACATCATCAATATTGAGATGGAGGAGCGATCGTAAAGCGCGTAACATTGCAACTTCTAAGGCTGCACTACTCGACAAGCCAGAGCCAATTGGAACCGAAGAAGTCACAAAGATGTTGAGCGGTGGAATGTTCAATCCTTGTTGTTCAAGGGTGCGAATACAGCCAATGACATAGCTACTGAAGCCCTGAGGAATGGGATCACTCGGAGCGAAACTAACTTGCTCGGATAGTTCCTGAGAATAGATGTGATGTCGATCGTTCGGGCTAGCACCGAGATAAACAGTAGTCTGCTGAGGAATTGCAGTCGGCAACACAAAACCATCGTTGTAGTCCGTGTGTTCGCCTAGTAGATTGACTCGTCCAGGCGCACTCGCTTGAACATCAGGAGAAGCATTAAAGATTTGCTCAAAGGTGACTGTTGTGGCTGTCGTCATAGCGATTAGAACTTTTCTAAGGGGAGGGGACGTTGTCGTCCGTTGACTTCAATGCTTTTCCAGTGTGGATCAAGTGTAAGATTTTCGAGGCGATTATCTTCGTGAAGTAAGAAAGTGTCTTCTATCTTGGCTCCGACTAGGCTAGGATTCCAAGCCATCGCAGTGTTGGCAAATAGAAGATCGTTCGTTTCAGGATCAGCAACTACTTCGCGAGATAGATACCCAGTAGTTCCGCCTTGGTGATGTTCGCGAATGGCGTTGGGATAGCCTTGTTGCTCGTATGCGCTTTGTAGGGTGTGGTAAATCTGATTGAGCGATGTTCCAGTTTGACAATGATCGAGCGCGATCGCTTCGATTTCTCGCACTTGTTGATGTCGGGTTGCTTCTTGCTCGGATAGTCGATCGAAGTAAACAAAGCGAGTGAGATTTGCATACAGACCAAAGCCACGGGCGCAAAAGACTAACATTGCCATCCGTCCAATTTTTTCTTGCTTCGGAAGGGTGTGGCGATACTTAGGCAAGCGAACTTCTCCAGCCGCAAGCGTGAGGGCGGGGCGTAGTCCACGAGTCCAAAGAGCAGCCGCTCCCGCTCCGGCAAGTTGAACTTCTGTCCAATCCGGTGAGGCTTGCGCGAGAACTTCGGTCATCGCTTCGCTGGCGAGTTTTCCCACTTGGCGGTAGCGATCAATTTCACTCGGTAATAACATTCGTTTGTGATCGATTAGCGATCGTGGGAGATTGCCTTCGATATCACTGATGACTTTGCCGCCTTGAGTGACCTTTTGCACAAAAGACTCTTGATCGGCTTTTTTTGCCCAAGGAGCGATCGCCCATTGATAGTCTGAGCTGCTGGGAACTTCTTCGTCCTGAAGTCGCTGAGCTTCGATCTCATCGGTCAGAATCCATGCACCATTGAGTGTGACTAAAACTTCAGCAACTCCTGTGTCTGCCGCAAGTAGCACCATGTTCGAGCCGCCTGCGGTTGCCCACGCAAACCAATCAATTCCGCTCAATCGCAGACCAGATGCTCCAGCTTCCTGTAAGGCTTCGCGCATCCAGGTTAGTTTTTGACTGATTTCGGTAGTGCGATCGTCGCTTGCGGGTGTGGGGCTGAGTTGAGATTGCATTTCTGTTGCTCCTGATGCTTAGACCGTTACTCTGTCTTCGATTTGCACAGCGACAGCTTGTAGTTCTTTGGCTTTTTCTTCAGGAAGGGCATCATTCGCGAACATTCCGGCAGCAAGTTCAGTTCCTGCCAGATACTTGAGGCGATCGGCAGTGCGATAGGGCGGATAGAATTCTGCGTGTAAGTGCCATTCTGGATGCGGCTGACCATCAATCGGTGCTTGATACCATGCCATCAGATAAGGAAACGATCGCTGCCACAATCCATCAAACTTCATGGTTACAGTCTTGAGTGCTTTGGCAAGTCCTTGACGCTGATCAGGAGTCAGATCGATCAAGGTTGCTACGGGATCGATCGGAGCAATCCAGACTTCATAGGGATAGCGGGCGCAGATAGGGACAAACGCGATCGCGAAATCATCGCGGTACAAGATTCGCTGATCATCAGTAATCTCTTGCTGAATCAAGTCCTGCAACAATCTGCGCTGATGTTGTTGATAGTAGGCTTGCTGCTGTTGCCCCATGTTTGCAGGAACAGGCGGAACAAATGGATACGCATAGATTTGCCCATGTGGATGGTGCAGTGTTACGCCAACTTCGACACCTTTATTCTCAAACGGGAGAACATATTGGATTTGGTCAATCTCTCCAAGAGCACGGGTACGATCGCCCCACACCTGAATCAGTAACTCAATATGATCGAGCTTGAGTGAGCTAAGGGATGATTGTGGATTTTGATCAAACACAACGACTTCACACGCGCCATTTGCAGGGAGTGTGTTAACAATCTCATGCGGGGCTGTGTTGGCAGTGGGAACCATTGACGGAAAGCGGTTCTCGAACACAGCAACATCATAGTTTCCTTGAGGAAGTTCGGTCGGAAACTGAGGATCATGCGTGGGTGCGAGTGGATTGTACTCTGGAGGCGGCATGAACGTTCGCCCTTGCCGGTGACTCGCATAACAAACCCATTCGCCGCGCAACGGATGCCACCGCAGATGAGGACTTGCCTGAATCGGATCAGGGCTAGGACTGGGGGCAACAATATCGGGTGCGATCGCGTTTCGACTGTATAAAAACAGTTTGCGACCGTCCGGTTTTAGCAGCATTTGGGAATACATAAGCTTTTCACCTTGAGGGGATCTCTATCCATCCTGATGCCTTGGGTTTGCCCCCTAAATCCCCCACAAGTGGGGGACTTCAAACCAAAACCTTTCGATTCTTAAAGTTTTTCTAGGGGGCAACCATCCGCTTGCAACAAAGCAAGACACAATTTCAAAGCTTAGGTTGAAGAAAGAGATTTTGCTCCATTGCCATTGCTTGAAACCGTCGGGGTCTCTTGATCGGCTGCCATTGCTTTCTTCACCACCTGAACATCTTCGGGGTGCCAAGTTGGACGCTCTGAAATCTTCGCGTAGGTAGTAAGGGCTTGAGCAACGACTTGGTCCATGTTGTAGTATCTGTAAGTTGCTAAGCGTCCGACAAAGTGTACTCCTGGAGTTGCATCTGCAAGCTCTTTGTACTTCTTGTAGAGTTCCGCGTTTTCAGGACGCGGAATCGGATAGTAAGGATCGCCTTCTGCTTGGGGGAATTCGTAGACAACGCTCGTTTTGGGATGCTCTTGTCCAGTTAAATACTTGAATTCTGTAATGCGAGTGTAGGCTTGTTCATTCGGATAGTTCACGACCGGAGCCGATTGGAATAAAGGCTTATCGTGGGTTTCATGTTTGAATTCGAGCGATCGATACGGCAATTTACCAAAGCGGAAATCAAAGAATTCGTCTACAGGGCCGGTGTAAACAATCTCGCGATGGGGAATCACCTTCTGAATTTCGCGATAGTCCACATTCAGCATGACTTTAATGTTCGGATGCGACAGCATATTCTCAAACATCCGAGTAAAGCCATGGAGCGGCATTGCTTGATAGGTGTCAGTGAAATAGCGATCGTCGCGATTGGTACGGGTCGGAACTCTAGCAGTGACTGACTTATCTAGCTCAGAGGGATCAATACCCCATTGTTTGCGCGTATAGTTGCGGAAGAACTTTTCGTAGAGTTCGCGTCCGACTCGGCTCACAACTACATCTTCAGAGGTACGAATATAATCTTTTTTCTCAGCAACTGAGGCGAAGAACTCTTCTACCTGGAACGAGGTTAGATTTAAGCCATAAAGTTTATTGATCGTATCAAGATTGATCGGGATTGGTAGCAGTGAACCATCGACACTTGCCAGCACCCGATGCTCATACGGTCGCCATTGAGTGAAGTTTGAAAGATAGTCAAAGACATCACGAGAATTGGTGTGGAAGATGTGCGGACCATAACTATGGACTAACACCCCCGCATCGTTGTAATGGTCGTAAGCATTACCGCCAATGTGAGTTCTGCGATCGCAAATCAGCACTTTTTTCCCAGACTGGCTGGCTAATCGTTCTGCAATTACGCTGCCTGCAAAACCCGCACCCACAATTAAATAATCAAACATTAGAAGTTCTCCGAGAATTCAAAATAACTGCGTTAATCTGCTGCATCATCGCTTCCCAGGTTTGATCCCAGGACATTTGTGCAAGAAAGTCCTCGACCTGCTCAGGCTGTCCCTGCTGCATGGCAAGTTCAACTTGATCGATAAATTCCTCAGCGCGATCAGCGATGTGAACCAGTCCAGCTTCTCCATAAGGGCGGACTACATCCCGAATGGAGGTTGAAACCACTGGCTTCCCGGCTGCAAGATATTCCGGGGTTTTAGTGGGACTGATAAACCGTGTGGATTCATTTAATGCAAACGGCAACAATGCAACATCCCAATGCGCCAGGTAATGAGGTAATTCTTGATAAGACTTACTGCCTAAGTAGTGAATATTAGGGCGACGGGGAAGAGAACCGGGATCAATCTTCACAACCGGACCAATTAACACTAGCTGCCAGCCAGGTCTAGCTTGAGCAATCCTATCGACTAACTCTAAGTTCATTCTTTCATCAATTACACCATAAAATCCCAAACGTGGATGAGCAATGCAAGCTTGATCTTGGGGATCAACTGTAATGCTTTTCGCTTGGGCAAAGTGGGCGGCATCGATGCTACTTGGAAAAGCATGAACATTCGGATGCTGATGTTGTTTGGCTTCGTAGAGGCTTTGTCCTCCGGTAAACACGACATCTGCACGTTTGAATAGTTCTGTTTCCCAGTCTTTTAGAGCGTTTGAAGCTCCTTTAAAGGCAGAGAGTTCGTCCATGCAATCATAGACGATACAGCGGGGATCAAGGTGATTTGTGAATGATAGTGCGATCGGGGTGTAGTACCACAGAATAGGTTTTGAAATGCCGTAGTCAGTAAATAGCTCATCAATCAGCGTTTGCATCATGGTAGCGGTCATTTCCTGGCTCATCCCGCTGGGGAGATGGGGCACGACGATCCAAACGCCGCAATCGCGCTGAGTTACTTCTAAGCGCCAAGCTGCATTAGATTCAAACTTGGGTTCTTCGATAAAGAAGGTTCTGCGGTGACTAGCACAACGGGTGAGAAGGTGCTGCGGACGCTGATACACAAAGTCCCAGCGCAAATGGGACAAACAGACTAGATCGGGCAAAACGTGATCCATCGAGCCAAAATCAGGCGGAGTTTGGCTTTCTGAGGTGGATGCTTTTATAAAGGGCTTTCGACTATTCCCGATCGAACGGCTATAGCCGTTCAATCCTCTGTTGAATAAGGACATAGATTTTTGAATTTCTGGATGTTGCCTAAGTTGCAATCACAAATTCAAAAATAGTCACAATGACTCAGTATTCCTTCTATCTGAAGAGTTGGAAATGCTCGATAAAACAAAAAAGATGCGCTGGGTAGATATCAAAGTCTATTGATTTGTTAATAACTTTTTTAAGATAGATAAAGCAATGGAGCTATTTTGTAAAAGTTCTTCTATCCCAAGTTAGAATTAGTTTGAGCTATAATATACGTATAAGCACTCTTGTCTCAATACGCACTGGGGCTATAAGCTACATTCCTTTTGCTAGAGAATTGGTGCTCCCCAATAAAGCAAGGATTCGTTCTTTTTGGTTCTGTGTAACAAAACAATCTTCATTAGAAAAGTAAACTTTTATCAGGAGTAATAATTTTGATGTTAGGTTTTAATCTGCTGTTCACGCGCATCGAAGCAAGGCGCATTTTCTCCTAATTGAAGGAGTGACTTTCCATGAAACTACTCGGTAAAAGCCTCGACAGTATCGCCCAGTCTGCCTCTAGCCCGATCGCACTTTGTCGTCAACTCGAAACAGGTTATCCGCGCCCGCAGCTTCAGCGATCGCAGTGGATCAACCTCAATGGGGCGTGGAAATTCTCCTTTAATGATCAAGGAGATTGGAAACAGCCCGATGATGTGCCTGAATGGACACATACGATCGAAGTTCCTTTTGCTCCTGAAACAGAGAAAAGTGGCATCGGTGATACTGGCTTTCACGCTTATTGCTGGTATGAGAGAGAATTTGAAGTTCCGAGTGATCATCAACGGGTGCTGCTGCACTTTGGCGCAGTAGACTATCAAGCTTCGGTTTGGGTCAATGGTCGCTATGTTGGGGGTCATGAAGGCGGATATACCCCGTTCAGCTTTGAGATCACGGAATTTCTTCAACCGGGAACGATGCAGCGCGTGACAGTGTTGGCACAAGATGATCCGTTTGATTTGGCGAAGCCTAGAGGAAAACAGGATTGGCAGCTAGAGCCGCACAGCATTTGGTATCCCCGTACAACTGGAATCTGGCAAACCGTTTGGGTTGAGTGTGTCCCACAAACCTATATCGAGAAGATTCGTTGGGCACCGCATTTTGAGCGTTGGGAAATTGGATTTGAAGCCTCGATGGTTGGCGCAAACTGTGATGACTTGTACATCAAAGTGCGTATGAGCGTGGGCGATCGCTTGTTGGTAAATGACACTTACGAAGTCGTTAACGAAGATATCAACCGCCGGATTGCATTGTCTGATCCGGGAATTGACGACTATCGTAATGCTTTGCTGTGGAGTCCTGAGAAACCAACATTGATCGATGCTCAGATTCAGCTTTGGCATCAAGGCACGTTGATCGATGAGGTGAAGTCTTACACAGCGATGCGAACCGCGAACATTCAGCGCGATCGCTTTATGCTGAATGGTCATCCTTACTATCTGCGGTTGGTATTGGATCAGGGTTATTGGGCGGAAAGCTTGATGACTCCGCCATCGGATGAAGCGCTGCGTCAAGATATTGAATTGACGAAGCGGATGGGCTTTAACGGCGTTCGGAAGCACCAAAAGATCGAAGATCCGCGCTTTCTGTACTGGGCGGATGTGATGGGATTGTTGGTGTGGGAAGAAATGCCGAGTGCTTATCGGTTCACTCGTAAGGCGGTTGAACGAATTACGAAAGAGTGGACAGAGGTGATCGATCGCGACAGCAGTCATCCCTGCATCATTGCTTGGGTCCCGTTTAATGAATCTTGGGGGGTTCCGAACCTGACAGAGACCGCAGCGCAACGCCACTATGTTCAGGCGTTGTACTATCTGACGAAAACGCTTGATCCGACTCGACCCGTGATCGGCAACGATGGGTGGGAAAGTGCGACAACGGATATTCTGGCGATTCATGATTATGACAGCCAGCCCGATCGATTGGGTAAGCGCTACGGCTCTGAGGTGAAATTGTCAGATCTGTTTGAGACACAGCGACCGGGTGGACGAATTCTGACGCTGGATGGCTATCCGCACCAAGGGCAGCCAATCATGCTGACGGAGTTTGGTGGAGTGGCTTACACTCGCCCGACCGATGATCAAGCGGATAAAGCTTGGGGCTACGATCGTTCTTCGGATATCTGTGATCTTCAGCAGCGCTATCACAAGCTTCTGAATGTGGTGAACCGCGTTGAGATGTTTAGTGGATTCTGTTATACGCAGTTAACAGATACTTTCCAAGAGGCAAATGGCTTGCTTTATATCGATCGCACTCCGAAGTTTGATATCCATGCGATCGAGGCGGCGACTCTGGGACATGAGACGATCGCTCAGATTGCGGAATGTGCGATTACGCCTCAGTGCAGTGGATCTTGGCAGAGTTAGTCCGGCGTGATTGATGGTTTTCTGCTGCGGTTGAGCCGTTGAATGCCCCCTAAATCCTCCACGAGTGGGGGACTTTGAGACTGAGATTTCCTTGGATTGGGGAATCTCTTTTTTCTTAAAGTTACTAAGTAGAGCCTGCGGTGGAGGGTGTCAAAGTGTTGGATAGTTGTATTAAGCAGTGTGCAAGCCGATCTAAACCAAGGCGTTCAGTCGCTGAAATAAAGACTGCATCGGGGTAAGATTGCTGCACTTGATCTAAAGTGTTGCGATCGACTCGATCAACTTTGTTAAACACCAAGATTGCGTTTGGGGGTATTGCGGGTAGTTCAGATAACACCGTGTTCACGGATTCTAGATGCTGCTCCCAAGCGGGATGAGAAAAATCGAGAACATGAAGGAGTGCATCGGCTTCGGTGACTTCTTCGAGGGTGGCGCGAAAGGCATCCATTAGCGCAGGTGGCAGATCATGGATAAATCCAACCGTGTCTGTTAGTAATACATCGCGGCGCTCGTGCGTGTTTGGATCAGTGATTGTTAAGCGGCGAGTGGTTGGATCAAGTGTGGCAAATAGTTGATCGGCAACATAGACATCGGCTTGGGTGAGAACGTTTAGAAGCGTTGATTTGCCTGCATTGGTGTAGCCGACAAGGGCGATCGTGGGGAGTTGCTGGCGATCGCGCTGCTGACGGAGACGGGCGCGATGGGCTTGCAGTTGATTGACTTCTTGCTGGAGTTGAGTAATTTTTCGCTGAATGGTGCGGCGTTCGGTTTCTAGCTTGGTTTCACCAGGGCCGCGTGTTCCAATTCCTGCACCTAAGCGAGACATTTCTTGCCCGCGTCCGCGCAATCGCGGCAAGGTGTATTCAAGCTGTGCAAGCTCGACTTGGAGCTTTCCGGCTTGCGATCTCGCTCGTTGGGCAAAGATATCTAAGATGACTTGGGTACGATCGACCACGCGCACTCCGATTTGTTCTTCTAGGTTCCGCGCTTGGGTGGCAGAGATATCTTGATTGAGAACGATGAGATTTGCCCCTAATCGCTGTGCTTCTAAGGTGACTTCTTCGACTTTGCCGTGACCAATCACGGTTTGGGGATGAGGGTGCGATCGTTTTTGCTGTACGACTCCAACAATTTCACCTTTGGCGCTTTCGACGAGGCGGCGCAATTCATTAAGGCTGTCTTGGAAGCGACGATCAGACATCCTATCAGTTTGGAGTCCGACGAGTAGGGCGCGATCGTGATCAGACTGAACCGGTTGTAATAAGTCGAATCCGGCACCTTGGATGTCGCTTTCCCAGTCGTGAATCAATTCGTCGGCATCTTGTTCAAATAGAGATTGGAGCGGAAACGTTTCAACTTGCCAGGGTTGGTCAAAGTCGGGGGTAAGATGCGCTAAGTAAGAGTGCTGGATTAAGGCTTTTGCCTGATTGGACTTTGTATCGGCTAGGGTAAGAACGACCATTGCATCGAGACGCTGACGCAGCATGGCGATAAAGGCGCTGGCATCAGGCGGATGAAACTGAGCAACCAAGCAGCGAATTCCACTGAAACGATCGCCGCTTCGACGAGGTGACTCAGAGTCAGGGAGGCGGGTTTGCATTGGAGTGCCGATTCCAACGCGGATAACTTGTCCGCGACGATTAATATAACAGCAGAGCGGTTGATGAATGAGTTGGCTGAGGGCGGCTAATTGATCAGCAAATTCTGGAGTGATGAAGCGATCGTCCGCTAATCGTTCCTCGTATAGCTGCTCAATTTGGTTGATATGTGTGGATTTCAAGCCCTGAAGATTACCATGAAGCGTTGCCATGAGGTAAACCTGCAAATCTGCGATTCCTCAACCATAAAGAGTTGCTCCTCTGTCAACCTCTGACTTGGGTAGGAGGGAGTCTAGAGGGTTAGTTCAAAGGAATAAACATCCTTAGAATAGATTGGCTAGGTATTTGGAATTATCCAAGGCGCGCAAGTTAGATCTATGAATTTAACTACAGATAGATAGCAGGGTCGATCGCTCCTAATACTATAAGGAAACAAAATTATTGAATTGATGTATTTAGCTGATCACTAAGTCGATAACTTTGTGAGTTACAACTTAGTGAACATTCGCGCTGTAAGCAGTTGTGAATGTTTCAAGTTAAGAATTTGCCACATTAAATATCGACTCCACTTAAATCTGAAGGGATGTCATGAAAGACTATTTTTCGCTGAGCACTCGTTCTTCGTTGTTTGACGCAGGACTTCAGACTGCAGGCATAGCTCCAGCTACTGTAACTGAGTTATGGAAACAACAGTCTCCTTATAATCGAAGCGAATTGAATATAGGTATTGTGCATTTTGGTCCAGGTCGTTTTTTCCGGGCGCACCTTGCACGCATTATTCATCAACACTTGTCTCAAAAGGATCTGCAATGGGGAATTTGCGGTGTGAGCCTTAGAAGTCATCGCACGATCGCAAAGTTGCAGCCTCAAGACTTTCTTTATACCTTAACTGAGCGCTACATCGGGGATGAACATCATGAGTCAGCAGATGTGATTGGTTCGATCAAGCACATGATTGATGGTGCAGCAGAGCCGAACACTGTGCTTGAGCTAATGGAATCGCCTACAGTTCATTTGGTCACATTGACTGTGACTCAAGCCGGTTACTGTCTGGATTCACGGTTTGCTTTAGATATTAATCACCCTGGAATTGTGCATGATTTGAAGCATCCAACTCATCCAACGACTGCGATCGGGTTCATTGTAGAAGGTTTGCGTCGTCGTCGCGATCGTGGCATTGCACCTTGTACTACACTGTCTTGTGATAACTTACCGAGAAACGGGGAGATTTTACAAAGAGCGGTGCTAACTTATGCAGAACAGGTTAATTCAAGTCTTGCAGAGTACATTGTAAATAATGCAACTTTCCCGAATACTGTTGTCGATCGAATTGTACCGCAAGCGCATGAAGCTGATAAGGAGCATTCGTATCGATTATTACAGGTTCGCGATCGTTCACCGATTGTGACTGAACCGTTTTGGCAGTTTGTGGTTGAGGACAAGTTTAGTAGCGATCGACCGATGTGGGAAGAGATCGGCGTGACGATGACGGACGATATCACTCCTTTTCTGCATCTCAAATCTAGATTTCTAAATGCAGTTCACTCATTTATTGCTTGTTTGGCAGTTCGGGGTGGGATTGAGTGTGTCCATCAAGCACTGAGATTGCCAGAGTACCACTTATTTCTGCGGTTATTGATGGATGATATTACGGCTGCAACTCCGGTTGTCGATTCAATGTGCGAACAGTACGTTGATCAGGTGTTACTGAGATTAAGCAATGAAGCGACTCCTGACAAAATCGAGCGAATTGCGGCAGAAACTTCTCGAAAAATTGGGAAGTATATTGCTCCAATCTTGAAAGATGCTCATGCTCAAGGGGTGAGTTTAAGACGATTGATGTTGCCGATCGCGGCTTGGATGCTGACCATCCGAGAGGGCGCGAGTGAGCTTGGTCAGTCGTTTGAAGCCAACGATAAGCCAGAGGTGATTGCGGCGATTCAAATAGGGAAGCCATTGAGTGAAATGCTTGGATTAGAGCCGGGAGAGTGTTGCGACTTGCTCGATCTGGAGTGCGATCGGGCAATGTGGGAGATTCGGACACGCGGACTATCGGCTACACTCAGATATTACAGTCAGGAGCATTTTGAGCATGACATCGTTTCAGCCGCGTAAGGTCGTTTTGTTTGACCATGACGGAACTGTTGTGGATAGCGAGATTGTGGCGTTAAAGAGCGCGTGGAAATTAACGGCTGAGGTGGTTTGCGAGTTTCCGGGGGCACGTCACTATGATTTGCCAGACTTTATCAAGCACTTTGCAGGGAAACCGTATCGAGAGATTTTGGGGCAAATTTATGCAGATGCACCGATGGCTTTAACAGAGGCTGACATTCAGCGATTGGTGCTGGAGGAAGAAGATCGAGCGATCGATCACTTGAGCATTGGTGCAAAGCCAACTGAGGGAACGCCTGCGGTGCTAGATGAGTTGTGCGATCGTGGCATTGAGTTTGCGCTAGTGAGCAACAGTAGTTTGCGGCGGTTAAAGGCTTGTTTAGCAGCTTCGGAGTTAATGGAGTATTTTGGCGATCGTGTGTTTAGTGCGGCTGATTCTCTTCCGGTTCGCAGACCGAAGCCTTTGCCAGATGTCTATCTTTATGCGGCACAGTGTTTGAATGCAGAGGTATCAAATTGTATTGCAGTCGAAGACTCAATCAGTGGAGTAAAATCTGCGGTTGCGGCTGGAATTTCAATGATTGTAGGGTATGTGGGCGGAACTCACATTACCGAAGAGGAACGTAGCGATCGTGTCTCTGTACTGCGATCGGTGGGTGTTCATTGTGTGATTGAACAGATGTCTGAATTGATTCCATTGCTCTAAATCTGTCTCAAGAAAGAGAGTCTTTTTGAATGCTCTCCCCTAAGTTTAATAATGGGATTGAGTTAGTAACAGAAAGCTTTATGAATATTATCGGTAGAATCAAGCTTCCCAAGTCAATTGATATTGCTCAATTGTATGTTCAATGTGATGGAGCAGTATCGATTGATGATCAGGAAGGCAGCAAAAAGATAGTTCTGGGTCAAGGTGGAACGGTTTCTTCTAGCTCTTATTTCAATTCATTTTACGAAAGCTACTACGTTAAATACACCTCGCTTGAATCTATCTATTATGTGCTAGAGCTAGAGGGTGATTTTAAGGTTACTGTTTACAGAGAAGTCGCTGAAAGTAATGCAAGAGAAGCAATTTTAGAACAACATCTTGAGCAGTGTGAACTTTCTACGCCTGTGAAGCTGGCTGCGATCGATCTGGTTCAAACCGAAAATGCAGGCAGAATCTATGCTGAGATTACTTGCCTCAGTAAACAGGGAATTTTCGGGTCTGGCTGGATTGCGACGGATCAACCGAAAGCTAGGGAAGTCTCGCTGGGCGTTGTGATTTGTACGTTCAAGAAAGAGGATTACGTTAGAAACACTCTTTCGACGCTGCTGCAAGATGAATTGTTGCACGATCGCGACCTGAAGATTTTTGTTTCGGATAATGGTCGGACACTTGATCCGAATGAGTTTGCAGATTCGAGAGTGAAGCTATTTCCGAACATGAATGCGGGTGGTAGTGGTGGCTTTACCAGAGGCATCATGGAGGTTTTAGCAGAAGGTAGCTCGACCCATCTTTTATTGATGGATGATGATGTCGAGTTAGAAAGTGAAAGCGTTTTTCGGCTGTTCTCGGTGCATGAGTATGCGAAGACGGAGTTGATCATTGCAGGTGGCTTGCTGAACTTAAACAGAAAATGGTCTTTGTATGAGGCAGGCGCAACCTACAACGAGGCTTCTAAAACGAAGGGTGCATCTGACTCACTGATGCCATTGAACTATGATTTAGATTTGCGGGATACTAAGGTTCTGAATCAATTGTTGAGGGAAGTGGATGCAGATTATGGTGGGTTTTGGTTCTGCTCTTTCTCGAAAGCGTTGGTAGAGCGCATCAAACTGCCGTTGCCGTTGTTTATTAAGCTCGATGATGTTGAGTTCTGCATGAGAGCAAAGCGGAAGTTTGGCATTCCGATCGTGACCTTCCCGTCGATGGCAGTGTGGCATATTCCCGCTTCTGCAAAGAACCTCAATTGGGAAGCTTACTACTATTTCCGCAATGATTTGATTACTTATGCAATGCACTTCTCACCGAACTATAAACATACGGTGACTAATCTGACCAAAGAGATTATGCAGGCGTTGTTAAAGCCAGACTACGATCGTGCTCAGATGCTGATTAAAGCATTTGAGGACTATCTGAAAGGGACAGAGTTGATTAAGGGTGCTAATCCAGAGTTGACTCACCCGATGACGCTGAAGCTGAGTCGGAGCTATGAAAATCAAATTGAGATTGATACTTTAGCAAGCGTTGAGCTTTTAGCACGTTGGGCAAGTGTTGCAGAACAAGGCCGCACGCGCTGGGAGGATGCGAGTCAGGACTGGAAAAGCTCTTATGCAGAGCTAACGTCTGAGGCGTTTTGGCGGGAGTATCTAGGGCTGAAAGAGATGGCTTACTCAGGGGCGATCGGGCAGTAATTTGAAAGGCGATCGCTGGAGTTTTTCATTATCTTCATCGTCAGTGATGTCAGCGGTATAACGCTAAGTTGAGCGGCGGCAGACTGCCTCGAACTCCCACAAACGCTCTCTGTTCCGTCCGCACCAACGCAGTGTTGGGCTGCTGGCAATTGGTTAGAAGCTTTATCTCTTAATCTAGAGAAAAGCACTGAGATTAGGAAATTGGAATTTTAATGGTAAATTCAGTTCCCTTTCCCAATTCAGAGATTACATCGATCGTCCCCTGATGCTTTTCGATAATTTGATGGCAGATTGATAGTCCTAATCCTGTCCCTTTGCTGCTAGGCTTTGTCGTAAAGAATGGATTAAAAATTCTCTCTTTAATTTCAGGAGGAATTCCATTTCCATTATCTTGAATGCTGATACAAACCTGTTTAGCTGGCTCTAAACAGGTTTGTATCATAATCTGCTTGGATTTTAGATCAGTCTCAAATAATGCATCAACAGCATTGGAAAGAATATTCATAAATACTTGATTTAATTGAGATGGATAACACAAAATTTTTGGCAAATCTCCATATTTTCTAACGACCTCAATCCCTTGCTTTAACTTGTGGTTGAGAATCAGTAATGTGCTATCGATTCCTTCGTGTAAGTCCACATCTTTTTGTTCTGCCTCATCCAATCTAGAAAAGTTGCGTAATGACAGAACAATATCTCTAATCCGACTGGTTCCCGTTTGCATTGATGCAACTATACGTGGTAAATCAATCAATAAAAACTCAAGGTCAATCTCCTCCATGCAATCAGTGATTTCAGGAGAGGCTTGAGGAAAGTGCTGTTGATAAAGTTTAAGTAGGGTTATGAGAGACTGAACATACTGATCGATGTGGGTGAGATTACCGTTGATAAAGTTAACCGGATTGTTGATTTCATGAGCAATCCCTGCCACCATTTGTCCCAACCCAGACATCTTTTCAGCCTGAATCAGTTGTGCTTGAGTTCTCTGTAAGTTTTCGAGAGCCTGTTCTATGTCTCTAGCTCTCGCCTCTGCAAGTGTGGCAATCTCCTCCTTGCCTCTCAAAATATCTTTTAGTTTCACTTCCCGTTCTGCTAACTCATCCATTAATCGACTCTTCGCTTGCAAAAGAAAGAGAAAATCAGCAGCAGAGTCGTGAATTGCAAAGTCTTTTAATTTGATTCCAATGTGGTTTAGCTGGCTAATTTCTGTAACGACTGGGGAACCCAGGAAGAAAATGACCTCGCAGTCATCAATAGGTATCATCTGCCCCTTTAAAGTCATTTCACTATGGAGCGATTTCAGAATAAATATGCTGTGAGATTGCTTACTAATGGCAGCAAAATTAGCAGTTTGAATAATAGGGCGGTTAATCTGGAAACACTTGGCAAACTGTGACCCGATGATGTCAGGAATAAGCCGCTGCAAAACTTCTCCAGATTGGATGATTGTGCGATCTCCATTAAACACAAAATGAAAAGGAAATGACTTCGCAAGTAAGTGGGGTGGCAAAGTGAATTGGGGCTGCATGAAAAGTTCAGTTAGGTTTATATTGGATGGTAAACTCATCATGATCTGCACCCTCAGACTTGCTTTGAATCTGGGTAACTTCAACATCTGTATTCAAGTGCGTACCCAAGCCTTTCACTAATCCCACCACCATCGGAGCTAACCCCTCTCGATGTGAATGATAGTGAAGGTGTAGCTTTTGTCCTTCAATCTCCTCACAGTCAAAAGATGGCGGCTGGAGTTTTGGAAAACTTATTCCGACACGGGTATGAAGGTCATCTAGGTTCTGTAAAAATTCGGGAAGCGTATCGCCGCTCATCGCCATCAGTTCCCCATACCCTTCTTCAGACGTGTATTGCACCCAGAACTCTCCAAAGGCTTGCATGATTGCTGAAGCAGGTAGACCCAAAACAAGACTTGCAGCCTTTACAAGCCTATGGGTTACATCATCCGGGTAAGACTCCATGCTGATGAAAGTATCAACTTCAACTTCAGCCTTATGCTGAATCTTATTCCAGGTTTCTTCACCGAAGCGACTGCACACCATGTCGCGAATTGCTTTGTTGACTAAGCCGTACATAAAACCTCCTGTAGTGCTGTTTCAGAATTGCTATGTAGCTTGTCTGCAACCCCTTTGAGATTAGGTTGCTTGAAAGTTGATCGGCAAAATGCTCCCCATAGAATAGGTTGCCCACTTCTGAAGTAAATTTGCTAGTTTTGGTACAAATGGAGTGATTACATACCGTGTCGTTACTAGAAGATAAAGTAGCCCAACAATTGTTTAGACTGACGCTTTCCGCCTAACCATTTAGATCGGAGCGTTAGACCGAAAATGGTCGGCATAGTACCCTGTTAGGGCGATTTGGACTGCTCAAAGTCGGCATAACATCCGAAACTAGGATATTAGACCGATTTTTTCTGCTTAATCCTGGAGTTAGAAACATTAGACTGACTCATATTCCGCATATTACCCATCGATAGGGTGATTAGATAGAAAATTTTCGTATTTTTCCCAAAGAGAGCCTGTACTATTCTGCCTAAAATTCTGCTCAACCACGTTCACCAGATGAACGTTGAACAAGATGATCTCACTTTGATCATGCTGAAGTGCCTTTGCATTCACTGACTGAGTGATCGCGCTATTACGTCCTCTAGCTGTTGGCACAAGGGGGAACTGCACAGTTACACCTGATGGAAATTTTTCTCATTTTGGTCTTGATATTGGACTTAAATTGAGTCTTAAATAATAGCTTGAGACAAACTGAGAAGAAGCGATTGCCCTTTTGTGATCTGGCAATTTGAATTCACGATTGCACTAAAAAATCGGGGCAGTTTTCACTACCCCGATCGCAGTTATCTAACTTCAGAATTACAGTTGCGGCACGTAACGTTCTTTTTCGGGAACGGCGGTGTACTCGGCAACGATTTGGCGGAACTCATCGCCATCGATCGTTTCTTTCTCGACCAGTAGATCGACTAAGCGATCGATCACTTCACGGTTTTCGCGAATGATGCGGCGAGTATCTTCTAAACAGTGCTCAACGATCGAGCGGACTTGAGCATCAATTCGAGCGGCAATCTCTTCGGAATACTCAGAGCGAGTCATCCAGCCGCCACCCAAGAAGACTTCACCTTGTTGGCTTTCGAGCGAGAGTGGACCTAAATCCGACATGCCGAAACGAGTTACCATCTGACGTGCCATTCCGGTGACTTGTTGAATGTCACCGCCTGCACCTGTTGTCACTTCAGCATCTCCAAAGATGACTTCTTCTGCGGCACGTCCACCCAATGCACCTTTGATACGAGCAAGAATTTGCGATCGCGAAATCAGTCCTTGATCTTCACTCGGCATAAACCAGGTGAGACCCCGTGCTTGACCGCGTGGAACTAGAGTCACTTTCTGAACCGGATCGTGTTCTTTCACGAGCGTTCCAACGATCGCGTGTCCGACTTCGTGATAGGCAATTAATCGCTTGCTCTTGCTGTCGGTGAGCGGTGTGCCTTCCATGCCAGCGACAACACGATCAACCGCATCATCAATTTCGAGCATGGTGATTGCGTCTTTGCGGCGACGAGCGGTGAGGATTGCCGCTTCGTTGAGCAGGTTCGCTAAGTCTGCACCGGAGAAACCAGGGGTACGACGAGCGATCGCTTCAAGGGAAACTTCAGGTGCAATCTTTTTATTGCGGGCGTGGACGTTGAGGACTTCGAGGCGACCTTTGATATCGGGAACATCAACACTGACTTGACGATCGAAGCGTCCGGGACGAAGTAATGCAGAGTCTAGAACGTCAGGGCGGTTGGTTGCAGCAATGATGATGATTCCAGTGTTGCCTTCAAATCCATCCATCTCGGTGAGAAGTTGGTTTAAAGTTTGCTCACGTTCATCGTTTCCGCCACCGATTCCTGCACCCCGTTGCCGTCCTACTGCATCAATTTCATCGATGAAGATGATACAGGGAGCGTTTTCTTTCGCTTTTTTGAACAGGTCGCGAACGCGGGATGCACCGACACCGACGAACATTTCGACAAATTCGGAACCGGAGATCGAGAAGAAGGGAACGCCTGCTTCACCTGCGATCGCTTTTGCGAGCAGGGTTTTACCCGTGCCAGGAGGGCCGACGAGCAGAACACCTTTGGGGATTCTCGCGCCGACTGCGGTAAAGCGTTCTGGCTTTTTGAGGAAGGTGACGACTTCTTGCAGTTCTTCTTTGGCTTCTTCAATGCCTGCGACATCATCGAACATGACACCCGTTTTCGCTTCCATTTGGAATCGAGCGCGGGACTTGCCGAAGTTCATCGCTTGACCTGGGCCGCCAGGGACATTGCCCGATCGCCGGAACAAGAAGAAGAGTCCACCAAGCAAGAGGATCGGGAAGACTAAGTTTCCGAGTAAACCCCAAACTGCGCCATCGTTGCGAATTGGGTGGGAGTCTAGGTTGACACCAGAATTACGGAGACGGGTCACTAATTCAGGGGTGTTGCCGGGAAGATCGACTCGTAAGCGTTGTAGCCGATTATCCAGGTCTGGATCGACTGCTTCGACAATGGCAGTGCGACCTCCATCATATAAATCAACGCTATTAATTCGATTTGCGTCCAAATACTCCAAGAACCGCCCATAGGTCATACGGGTGCTGGCAGTGTTTCTGCTGGTATTGGGTGCGGTTGGAGCGATTGATCCTTGCCAGAGGAAAAACCCGACGACAAGCGCGGGAATTGCCCAAAGCAGGATGGTTCTCCAAGAAGATTTCATAAACTAGCAACCTCGCGATACGGCTACAACGGTAAAGATCGTTATTTTCCAAGGACTGTACAGTGCGGTTTTGCTCAGGCTTGAAGCTGAATGAGGCACGAGTACTTTTACGGATTCTTCACCAGGAAATTAATGAGAGGAATCTTAACTAAATGTAACTTAATTCTGAGAGTTCGGGCAATTGAGGTGGGAAGTGGGGAGTGGGGATTAACAATTTTTGTTGACTCCCTACTCCCTACTCCCTACTCCCTACTCGCTAACTGATCGACAAGGCTTGCTCGAAGCGGTCGCGATCGTGTCCTTTCTGATTGAGCAGTAGCCAGGACTGCACGAGATCTGGCCCTTGAAGTGCTCCAGTTAGAGCCGCTCGGAGTGATTTCATCACGACTCCTTTTTTAAGGTTTTGCTCTTTCACGACTTGCTTGATTAAGTCTTGGATTGCAGCTTCAGTTAGGGGTGAAGGCATTGATTCTAGAATGGCTTTGATTGCTGTGGCTGCGCCGTCTTGCTGCATTTGGGCTTTGGCATCGTCGGTGTAGTCCAGCGATTGGAACAAGTAGCGCGTCATGTCTACGGCTTCATTCAGACGAGACAGGCTGGGGGCAACGAGGGCGCTGACTTGTTCGAGCCATGCACGATCGTTCTTCTCATCCAACACATAACCCGCCGATTTCCAAACTGGAATTAATAGATCGGTGACTTGATCAATCGGCATTGCGTGAATGTATTGCCCGTTGATCCAGTTCAATTTATCCCAATCGAACTTGGCTCCGGCTTTGTTGACGCGATCGAAGCCGAATTTCTCAGCCGCTTCGGTGAGCGAGAAGATTTCGGTCATCGGTTCGGGGGGCGACCAGCCAAGGAGCGTCATATAGTTGGCGATCGCTTCTGCGGTGTAGCCCATATTTTTAAAGTCAGAAATCGAGGTGACACCATCGCGTTTGGAAAGTTTTGCGCCTGCTTGGTTCAAAATTAGCGGCGTGTGTCCAAATTCGGGTAAAGGTGCGCCGAGGGCTTCGTAGAGTAGGATCTGTTTCGGAGTGTTGCCGATGTGATCTTCACCGCGAATGACGTGGGTGATCTTCATATCAATGTCATCGATGACGACAACAAAGTTATAGAGGGGTTGACCGATTGCTTCACCTTCTGCGGCGCGAGCGATCACCATATCGCCGCCGAGATCGCGACCTTTCCAGGTAACAGTGCCGCGAACGAGATCTGTCCAGGAAATTTCTCGATCGTCGTCGATCTTGAATCGGATGACGGGTTTGCGACCTTCAGCGAGGTAAGCGGCTTCCTGTTCGGGTGTGAGATTGCGATGACGGTTATCGTAGCGAGGCGCTTCGTTTTTAGTTTTTTGCGCTTCTCGCATCGCATCGAGTTCTTCTGGAGTATCGTAGGCGCGATAGGCTAATCCTTTATCTAGGAGTTCCTGGATCTTTTCACGGTACAAACTCATTCGAGCCGTTTGATAAACGGGTTCTTCATCCCAGTTCAAACCGAGCCAGGTGAGTCCCTCGAAAATGTTTTGGGTGAATTCGGGCTTCGATCGCTCTAGATCGGTGTCTTCGATGCGGAGGATAAATTTTCCGCCGTGGTGACGGGCAAACAGCCAGTTGAAAACTGCGGTTCTAGCCGTTCCGATGTGGAGATTACCCGTGGGACTGGGTGCAATGCGAACGCGAACGGTCATGAGTCAAATAGAGAATTGTGCATTCTTCATTCTAACGGAGCTTGTTGACCTGAGGTTTGGAGGTTTGATCAAGGTTGAACTTCTGCGTATCCCGCAGAAGTTCAAAAGTTTTAATTTCTCTAAGTTTTCCGATTCAAGGTAATTTCAGACTGTCTATATTAGGTCGTTTAAGTCTCTGGACTAAAAATGGACTAAATTTTTATGCTTGTTTTTTCCTCAATCGCACTCTCATTTACCCAAATTCGGTCTGAGCTTTCCCAGACCGATCCTCAACAATTTTGTTTCATTAGTCTCAAGTAAGACTAATTTTGAGTCTAGTTGTGAGTCTCAAAAAACACTATGTGCCACCCTATTAGAAGCATCGAGTCGGCGGCAAGATCGCTCCTGCATTCACCCGATAGAGTCGCTTCAAATCCAGAATTGCTTGTCGATAGCGCACTAACCTACCTCTATCGCTAGTTTCCCTGTAAGTTTCAGCTCCTGAAACCTTCAGAATGCCCTCCTTATCCCAATTGACTAATTCGTCTCCCATTGAATTGGCTGGAATTCGTTGCCGACCAATCCCACCAATCTCCTCTAGCCCTTGAGCGAGAACACGATCGGTAACTGAACCACTCACACACACACTCACTTCACCAAAGCTGCGAGTATCGTAATACTTGCCAATCACCTGCCCTCCCTGTTTACGAAATAGAAAACAATTGCCCACCACTTCACTAGGAGCAGTCACAGTTCCCGATCGAGGACGTTGGCTACAGAAGCGGTAATTTCCATCTTTCAGATTATTGCGAAAGTCAAATGCCGCAGGCTGGCTCTCAGCTTTAAGCAGAGTCGTGAAGGGAATACAAAGGTTGAAAATTAATATTAGGAGAAGATGACGGTTCATAGTGTTGAACTGAAACATTGGTAATTAGAGTTGACGTAAATTTGCAGGCTCAAGTATTTAAACTAAAACAATCGGAATCTATCCGCTCTGCTGAATCCAAAAACTTGGTCATCAGAAAGTCTCCGCAGCTTGAAAAACTTCTGTATAGACGTTTTGCGCTATCCCTACTGCCTCAAATCGATGCAGCAAAAATGCTCTTCGTATACCAATTCAATAGAATTTAATTGATAGTCAAACTAATTCAATTATCTTAATTTCTCCATTTATATAGATTTATAACCGAGACAACTCAGCCAGTCACAGTACCGAAGCTAACACCACTTTAAACCTGATAGAATCTATTCGCGACTCTACAAAAAGTTTCAAATCCTATCGCTTCACTTCATCTCTGCTAGCCCCAGCCCCAGCATGTCAACTCACCGGACTGTCCTTGTCGTCTCTGACTCAGATGAGAACGATCGCGAATATGAGCATCAATTACAACAGGACAGAACTGTTGCATACAGAATCTTGAAATGTCAAACCCCAATTTTGGCGCTGTCTCAGCTACAGCAAATCGATGCCATTCTCTTAGAGCTTCATTTTCCCCACTCCAATAGCGTTACTCTGCTGCGTCAATTAAAAGAACAAATGGGCGATCGCTGCCCCCCGATCGTTGTGATCGACGATGAAGACACAAAGACCGCAGTCCAGGCATTCAAAAACGGCGCAGCAGACTATCTCGTTAGAGATCAGATCACACCCGATGACCTGCGACTCTCATTGCGGAACGCGATCGAAAACGCAGAGTTACGACGAGAACTGCAACGCAGCCAAGAGCAGTTCCAAACCTCAGTTGAGAATATGCTCGACTGTTTTGGCATCTTCTCAGCCATCCGTGACCGCTCAGGACAGATCTTAGATTTTCGCATCGATTATCTCAATGCAGCAGCGTGCGAAAACAACCAAATGCCCAAGGAAATGCAGATTGGACGCGGCTTATGTGAGGTACTACCAGGTCATCGTGAATCAGGCTTGTTCGATGCATATTGCTATGTGGTGGAAACGGGTGAACCCTTAATTAAAGACTCCCTAATCTACGATGACACCTATGCCGATCGTCGACTGGTGCGGGCTTTTGATATTCGAGTCACCAAACTGAATGACGGCTTTGTTGCCTCTTGGCGCGATGTCACCGATCGCAAATATCTAGAACTCGAGCTAAACCAGACCGTAATCGACCTGAAACAACAGCGGAATCGACTAAAACGGCTAATTGATACGGCTCCAATCGGCATTGGCATCGCCACCGCCTGCGGTGACGTGAGCGTCATCAACGACACTATGCTGCACCTACATGGTTACACCCGAGAAGAATTTGAGCAGCACGGCATGAACTGGCGTGACTTTGCCCCACCGGAGCTATCGGCACAAACCAAGCAGGCAATGGAACACCTGCGGCAACAGGGCGCCCTCCCACCTGGAGAAAAAGAACTGGTTCGGCGCGATGGAACACGGCTTCCCATTTGGATCAGTGCGACACAATGGGTAGATGGCATAGATGAGCATGTCGCCTTCGTGATCGATCTCTCTCAGCAAAAACAAGCTGAAGCAGCCATCCAACAACTCAACCAGGAGTTAACCGATCGCGTCTTAGAACTGCAAACGCTATTAGAAATCCTACCCGTCGGTGTCGCGATCGCCGTTAATCCAGCCTGCACTGAAATGCAGAGCAATGCTTACATTCGAGAAATGCTCGGCACTCGTTCCGGCGAAAACATCTCCAAGACCGCACCTACTACCGAGCAACCCTCCTATCGCACCTTCCAAAATGGACAGGAAATTCCCCCTGAGAATCTGCCCATGCAGATCGCTGCCAGACTGGGCGTAGAAGTGCGAGATGTAGAGTTTGACATCCTACTCCCCGATGGCACAATCCGCCAGCTCCTATGCTATGCAACCCCCCTACGCGATGATCAAAATCAAATCCGGGGCGCGATCGGAGCCTTTCTCGACATCTCGGAACGCAGTCAGTCCGCCGCCGCCCTCAAAGCCAGCCAGCAGCGCTACCAAGCGTTAGCCGAAGCCATGCCGCAAATGGTATGGACTGCTGATGCCACCGGAGGTGTTAACTACTGGAATCAACGCTGGTATGAGTACACAGGATTCAGCGAAGCGGAGTCGATGGGCTTAGCAGGACTAAGTGCACTTCATCCCGACGATCGCGATCGCACCCTGTCTCAATGGAGTACATCGCTCCTCAATCAAGCACCCTTTGAAATTGAATATCGAATCCGCAGTCACAAGGGCGAATACCACTGGTTTATCTGTCGCGCTGTACCAACCCAGGATGACCAAGGACAAACCACAGGTTGGATTGGCACCGTAACCGATATTGACAGCCGCAAGCAAGCCGAACTTGCTTTGCAACAGAGCCAAGAGCGGCTAAATCTGGCAATGAAAGCTGCCAAAATGGGCAGTTGGGACTGGGATCTTCAAACCAATCGTGTCCATTGGTCTACCAATTTAGAACATCTATTTGGCATGGCTCCTGGTAGCTTTGATGGACGCTATGAAACCGTCAGATCAATGATTCATCCCGATGATCTGCCCTGGGTTGAGCAAGCAATTCAGCATACACTTCACGATCGAGAAGAATACAACATCGAATTCCGCTTTATTCTGCCGGATGGCACAGTACGGTCGGCACTGGGTCTGGGACAAGTCTTCTATGATGCAGCAGGCACCCCAGTCAAGATGGCTGGGGTGGACATGGATATTACAGAGCGCAAACGGGTCGAAGAAGACCTACGCGCTAGTGAACAACGCTTTCGCCTCATGGCAGACAACACGCCCATGATGATCTGGGTCGCAGATACTACAGGGCATTGCACCTACTTAAGTAAACGCTGGTACGAGTTCACCGGACAAGCAGAAGTCGCAGGACTAGGGTTGGGGTGGCTCGACGCTGTGCACTCCGAAGATTACGAAGCGACCAGAACGATTTTCCTAAATGCAGTTGAGCGCCACGAAGCATTTCAGACGGAATATCGGCTGCGGGGACAGGACAGCAACTATCGGTGGGTGATTGGAGCCGGGCACCCTTGGACTGATCCAGAGAGTCATCAGTTCAAAGGACACATTGGCTCGATCGCTGACATCCACGATCGCAAACTTGCAGAAGAAGCCTTGCACCAGAGCGAAGACCGCCTCCGCATCGCGATCGCCTCTGCTCAGTTAGGCACTTGGGACTGGAATCTGATCACCCGTGAACTTATCTGGGATACAGGCTGCAAAGCTATTCTCGGCTTACCCCCTGAAGCCGACGCTAGCCTCGAAGTCTTTTTTGAGGCGCTGCATCCCGACGATCGCGAGCGCGCAGAACAGGCAATGCAATGGTCAATCAATTCAGCCAGTGGCGGCGATTACGATGTGGAATATCGCACGATCGGAATTCAAGACCGCATTGAGCGCTGGATTAGGGCAAAAGGACAAGCGTATTTTGATGCGACCGGAAAGCCGCTTCGGATGATCGGTACGATCTTAGACATTACTGAGCAAAAACGAGCCGAAGCCGCTCTTGCAGAGCGTCGGGATCATATCGAATTGCTGTATGAAACGACCCGCGATTTGCTTTCTTCTACCCAACCGCTTGCTCTGATTGAAACCGTATTTAATAAGCTCAAGGATCGAGTGGGACTAGATGTGTATCTCAATTACATCCTGGATGAATCGCAGCAAAAGCTACAGCTTGCTAACTACGGCGGCATCCCAGAGGACGTTGCTCAGCAGATCAAATGGCTAAACATTGGGCAAGCCATTTGCGGTACGGTCGCGCAAGAACGCCACCAAATCGTGCGGGCAGAGATTCAGCAGTCTGATGATCCGAAATTGGAACTAGCACGATCGCTCGGTGCCACCGCTTGTGCCAGCCAGCCCTTGGTGGTTCGAGAAAAATTGTTTGGCACATTAAGCTTTGGCAGCCTCAGCCGCACTGAATTTACAGCCTCTGAGCAGTCTCTCTTTCAAGCGATCTGCGACCAAATTGCGATCGCCCTAGAACGCTCCGAGCTACTCAACTCCCTCCAGCAGCAGACCGAAGAACTTGTCCGCGTCAACCGCATCAAAGACGAGTTTTTAGCAATTCTGTCCCACGAGTTACGATCGCCCCTCAACCCCATTCTCGGTTGGACAAAGCTACTGCAAGCGGGTAAAGTGAACGCGGCTCAAATGCCTCAAGCCCTCGCGACGATCGAGCGTAACGCCAATCTTCAGACCCAGCTAATTGATGATCTCCTCGATGTTGCCAAAATCCTACGCGGCAAGCTCACCTTAAATATAAACTCTGTCAATCTATCCTTTGTGATTGAAGCGGCGATCGAAACAGTCAGAACAGCATCCACAGCTAAAGCAATTTCACTGCATTCTGTGTTACACAACATTGGGCAAGTAAGGGGTGATGCGGCTCGCCTTCAGCAAGTCGTCTGGAACCTGTTGTCCAATGCGATTAAATTTACTCCTAATAGTGGACAGATAGACATCCACCTAGAACAAGTCGGCAATCAGGCACAACTCACCGTAAGCGACACGGGTAAAGGCATTAGTCCAAAATTTCTTCCTCACATTTTTGAATCCTTCCAGCAAGAAGATGCTTCGATTACTCGCAAATATGGGGGATTAGGGTTAGGGTTAGCGATCGTTCGTCAGTTAGTGGAAGCGCACGGCGGCACCATTACAGCCGATAGCCCCGGCGAAGAATTAGGCGCAACGTTCACGGTCTTACTGCCCTTGCTCAATGTTGAACCCGCAATCCAGCCATCGATCGAGCCACCCCACCAAGAACTCGATTTAACTGGGATTCGAGTCCTTGGCGTGGATGATGAACCTGATGCCCGCGATCTACTCGCAGTATTACTCACCCAATACGGAGCAGAGGTTTTGATCGTGACTTCTGCCGCAGAGGTACTCTCAAATTTGCCATCTTTCCAACCCAATATATTGGTCAGTGATATTGGGATGCCCAAAGTCGATGGATACACGCTGATTCAACAGGTACGGAGTTTACCCGTCGAGCAGGGGGGACAGATTCCCGCGATCGCGCTCACTGCTTATGCCAGAGAAGATGATCATAACCGGGCAATCAACAGTGGATATCAACGGCATATCACAAAGCCACTTGACCCAGAACAGTTAGTGCAAGCGATCATCACCCTCATAGACTAA
This sequence comes from Leptolyngbya sp. AS-A5, assembly GCF_039962495.1. Lineage (NCBI taxonomy): Bacteria > Bacillati > Cyanobacteriota > Cyanophyceae > Leptolyngbyales > Leptolyngbyaceae > Leptolyngbya > Leptolyngbya sp. AS-A5. Next base: position 173,828 of record NZ_JAMPLL010000010.1, read on the forward strand.
ATCCGGTGCTGCCCTAGCGAATCTCATCCCAGATGATAATTTGAGACTCAATATGAGTCTAGAGCTGAGACTAATTCAACCTGAGTTCGGGTTAAGCCGGGAGCAGCAGATTGTGGTCGAGCGCAATGGACGGTTTCTTCGGTTGATGGCAGTAGGCAATCAAGCCGCCGAGAATGTTGACAAAGCAATTG